>JAPKBW010000006.1 GCA_028823235.1 Longimicrobiales bacterium
TAACAGACAGTCGTATTGAGAACTTCAAGCGCTTGCTGCCGAAGGCGAAGAGGGCCCCACACCGAGGGATCACACCATCACTGCGTGACCATACGAATCAACTGCTGCAGCCGCTGCTTATGCTCCTCAAGTTCGGTGACCAGAATCTCGAGCCGCTCATACATGTCGGCTGCCGGCTTCTGATCTGCTCGCTGCGTGTTGCCGTACAGATAGTTGAACTGGTCTCGCAGCATCGGCTCCGGATAACTAGTGATCGTGCGGTCCGTCAGTAGTGCCCGCTCAATCTCCTTCAGGTCGTCCGCCACGTCTGATCCTTCCGCCGCGCGCACCTGAGCACTTTGGAGACGCTCTATCGTCGCGTCGGCGTCTTCGATCGCCGTGCGAACCTGAATCCCTAGGTCGTACTGCGCCTGGAGGTCCGCCTGCGTGACCCCGTCCGCGGCGACACGCGGATCCATGATTACCTCGAACGATCGCTCTGAGGTCTGTCCGTCGACCGTGAGTCGTGCGGTGTAGCGACCCGGCACCACAAGTGGTCCACGACCCGATCCGCCTGGACCCGGTACCGTAAAGTTCCAGACAAACCGGTTCAGACCCTGGTTCAGGGTGGGTGCGGCAGCGCCTGTGTTCCTTTGGAACGGACCGCGCATCTCCTGCCCCGTTTCGGTCGTCATGCCCGGCTCGGTGCTCTCGAAGGACCGCATCGTTTCACCAGACGCCGATACGATCTCCATCTGAATCGATCTGGCCTGGGTTGGGAGCATGTAGTCCAGCTCCGCACCGTTCGTTGAATACTGCGGCTCGTCAGGCGCGCCGCCACCGAAGCCACCACCACGCAGTCGGTAGGCATCCTCCGGCTGGTAGAGGAACGCGCCACCAGCTGCCATAGCCTGATCGGCCTGACGAAGCGGAGAGAGGTTGTCCATGATCCAGAAGGCCCGCCCCATCGTAGACAGCACGAGGTCGCCCTGATGGACTTTGATGTCGGTGATCGGCGTGCGCGGCAGATTGAACTGGAACTTCTCCCAGCTCTCCCCGTCGTTGAACGAGATGTACATCCCGAACTCGGTCCCGGCATACAGCAGACCCTCACGCTCCGTGTCCTCACGCACCGCACGGGTCGCGTGGTGTGACGGGATGCCATTGTTACCGGGCGTCAGGAGGGTCCAGCTCTCGCCGTAGTCTTCGGTCTTGTAGATGAACGGTGTCAGGTCGCCGAGTAGCGTGCGATAGCCCGCGAAGTACGCCTTCGCTGGATTGTGCGGCGACGGGTCAATGGTCTGAATCCGACCCTCTGGTGGCATGTCGGCCGGAGTAACGTCCTTCCACGTCTGGCCGCCATCCCTTGTCACCTGAACGAGGCCATCGTTGGCACCGGTCCAGATGACCCCTGGAGTCAGCGGCGATTCCTCGATGGTGTACAGAACCGAGTAGTGCTCCTCACCGGTGATGTCCCGCGTGATCGGACCACCCGACACCTGCTGCCGCTCCGGACGGAAATCGGTGAGATCGGGGCTGATCTGCTCCCACGTCACACCCTCGTCCGTCGTCTTGTGAACGAACTGAGAACCGTGGTAGACCGTGCTCGCGTCGTGCGGCGACACCTCGATCGGAACGGTGCGCTGGAAGCGATAGGTGAGTTCCGCTGGATTCACACCGTACAGATTCGCGAAGCCGACGTAGTACTGCTTCTCCTGGCCCGTGACCTGGTTGTACCGACCGAAACGACCTTTGCAGTTGGCGTAAACGATCGTCGGGTCACCCGGCTTCGGAACGGCGGGTCCGGTCTCACAACCACCGACCGCCTGCCAGTTGCCCTGATGTCCGCCCTGCGAGCCAGTGCCCGGTGGGTTACTTGGCACACGAATCGTGCTGTTGTCCTGCTGGCCCGCGTAGAGCCAGTAAGGGAATTGGTCGTCAATATCGACCTGGTATAGCTCTGCGGTCGGCTGATTCGACTGCGTCGACCACGTGCTGCCACCGTCAAGCGTGACGTTGGCCCCGCCGTCGTTCGACTGAACCTGAATGAGCGGGTTATCCGGGTTGATCCAGGTATCGTGGTTGTCCCCATGCGGCGTCTGCCGGCGCTCGAGGGTCACCCCACCGTTGGTCGATTCGTAATAGCCCTCGTTGTTCACGTAGACGTGATCCGCATCGGTCGGATCGGCTGTCACCCCGGTGTAGTAGAACGGCCGGTTCATGATGCCGCGTGCGTTGCTGACCATCTTCCAGCTCGCACCGAGATCGTCGGAGCGATACAGGCCCTCATCGGGGTCGGTGGTCTCGACCAGCGCGTAGATCCGGTTCGGCATATCGGCCGACACGGACAGATCGATCTTTCCAATCAGTCCAGCTGGCAGGCCTTCGGACAGGTACTCCCAGTTGTCGCCACCGTCGGTCGACTTCCAGATTCCGTCCTCTCGAGCCGAAGCCTCCATGCCAGAGATAATCGTCCACGGCCGACGCTGCCCCCGCCACATTGCGGCGTAGATTTCGTTCGGATTGGCCGGGTTGATCTCCAGGTCGATCGCACCGACCGAGTCAGAGGTGAACAGCACCTGATTCCAGCTGCGCCCCGCGTCCGTCGTGCGGTACACGCCGCGATCAGGTGTCTTTGCCCAAGGGTTCCCGAGTGCGGCGACATAGGCCACGTCAGGGTTATTGGGATCAATCTCAACAGCTGCAAGCTGTCCCATTTCCACCAGGCCGCGGCGCTCCCAGGTCTCTCCGGCATCACCAGAGTAGTACAGGCCACGCCCGCTGATCACGTTCGAACGGATGCCGTCAGAGCCGGTGCCGACATACACAATGTCCGCATTGGATGGGGCAACACGGATCGAGCCGATCGAACCCGTCTCGAAGTACCCGTCAGAAATCGGGCGCCAATTAGTCCCATAGTTCTCGGTCTTCCACACACCACCACCGGTCGCTCCCATATAGAAGGTCAGCGGGTGATCACGGTGTCCAGCCACCGCAGTAACGCGACCACCGCGAGACGGGCCGACGTTGCGATAGGAAAGATCCGAAAAGTCTCGCTCGACACCGGACATCTCGTCCTGTGCTGAGACCTGCGCGGGAGACAGTGCCGGGACTGCGGCCAGTGCTAGTGCGCATGCCGCAGAGGCAGCGGTGCGAAGTACGAAATCAGACGAGATACGACTCATGGTAGGTCCTGCTCCGACTGTCGTTCTTGAAGAGGACGGTGAGAATGCCCGCCCCGACCCCGAGGGTCAACCAAAAAGACACCCGAAGGCCTACTCGCGCTGAGCTGCTCTTCGAAATTCCTATCTATATCGGAATCGAAACCGGGGCAGCGGCAGCGGTCTTCACCGTGGCGAATGGCTTCAGGTTCCAGTCACTGCCCCAAAGAGCCCAACGAAGACAGAATCTGGTCGGCGAGGTCAGATCTCGCCGACCCAGTCCCGAAACACGTCGCACATCTCCGCCAACGCTTCGCCGTCCGTGCGCCCCGATCGCTTCAGGACATGGAATCCGTGATCGGCGCCATCGACGATGTGAAGGGTAGGCGTGGGGGTCACCTCGTCGAGAAGAAGGGTGAGGAGATCCAGGTTCGCCAATTTGTCGCGAGTACCCTGCAGGAACAGCATGGGGAGTTCGACATCAGCGAGGTGAACTCCACGCTCGGCCGAGTCGCGCCCAGACGGGTGAAAGGGGAATCCGAAAAACACCAAACCCTTCACGCCGGGAAGTGGCTCCCTTGAGGCAGCCGCAGATGCCATGCGGCCACCCATCGACTTGCCTCCGGCGAACAGGGGAAGGCCCGGTGCCAGGAGCGACGCTTCCGTCACCGCAGAGCGTACGGTCTCAATGAGTATCGGTGGACGATTTGGAGGCTTCTTGCCTGCCTCCTTGTAGGGGAAGTTGTATCGGAAAGAGGCGATCCCACGGTCCGCCAGTTGACCTGCTGCGGCCTCCATGAACGAGTGCTCCATGCCGGCCCCTGCACCATGTGCGAACACGTACAGGCACGTGGCATCGGTGGGGCGCATCAGAATGCCCGACACGTCACCTGAGGAGTTGGTCGCCCAAAAGGTGTGGCGGGAAACCTTCATCGCCTCTCCTCTTCCTTCGTCAGAATATCCGGTACGCTATGAACGCTCCGGCGTACCCCAGAAACAGCATGTAGCTGAACTGGAGTATGGGCCACTTCCAGCCCGCCGTCTCACGCCGCATCACCGCCACCGTGGACATGCACTGAAGCGCGAATGCGAAGAAGACGAGCAGTCCGATCGCCGAGCCGCGTGTGAGATCTCGCTTGAGTATCTCCTGGAGCGCGACCGCCTCTTCGTCAGCAGTTTCGACACCGTAAATCGTGCCGAGCGTCCCCACAATCACTTCGCGAGCGGCCAGAGACGTCACGAGTCCGACGCCGATCCGCCAATCAAAACCCAGCGGACGGATCACCGGCTCAATCACCTGTCCAATCTGGCCTAGCGCACTCTCTTCGATGCCGGGTGCGCCGAGCTCGGTGCGCGGAAACTGCATCAGTATCCACAATACGATTGCGACCGCAAAAATGACCCGGCCGGCACGGCGTAGAAAAATCTTGCTGCGATCGAGCAATCTCAACGCCAAGGTGCGCAGCGATGGAATCCGATACGGAGGCAGCTCCATCAGAAACGATGTCGGGTCGGCCTTCAAAATCGTCCGCTTGAGGATAAAGGCGGTTCCGATCGCCGCGACGATACCGAGGCCGTAGAGCCCGAGCATCGTAGCCGCCTGCGTGCCAAAGAAGGGCCCGAGGATGGGCTCGTTGGGGATGAAGGCCGCAATGAGCAGGGCGTATACAGGGAGTCGCGCCGAACACGTCATGAACGGAGTCACGAAGATCGTGGCCATCCGATCGCGTTCATCATCGATCGTGCGGGCGGCCAGGATCGCCGGTATCGCACACGCGTACCCCGAGAGCAGGGGCAGGAAGGCGCGACCCTGAAGGCCAACCCGGAACATCATCCGGTCGGCGATCACAGCAGCCCTCGCCATGTAGCCCGAGTCCTCGAGAATGCCCAGAAACAGGAAAAGGATGAGGATCTGGGGCAGGAAGATCACCACAGATCCGACACCGGCCCACACGCCATCAACCAGGAGAGATCGGTACCACGTATCCGGCATCGTTGTGGATAGCCACTCACCCGAGGTGCTGATGCCGAAGTCGATGCCATCCATGAGCGGCACCGCCCACGTGAAGATCGACTGGAATACGAGCAGGACCACGCCGAGGAATATCAGCGGGCCCCATACACGATGTAGAAAGATGCTGTCGAGACGATCACTCATTGCAGAAGGCCCCGGCGGCACGAAGTCCGCACCTTGGACCACCTCGCTGACGAGTTTCCTTCTCGCTGCGAACGCGTCGACAACCGGAAGGGAAACGCCTCGGCCCTGGTTGCTGAGCGTGCGCTCAACGTACTCAGTCGGGCCATGGGACGTGTCGATGCCCGCGAGATACGCACGCACCCCATCGACGCCTTCCCCACTCCGGGCGCTCGTCCGGGCAATGTCGACACCCAGACGCTCGGCGAGCGCCTCATCGTTCACGCTGCCTCCACGCTCTGAGAGCTCGTCACACATGTTCAGCACGAGCAGTGTCGGGAGTCCCAGTTCCAGGACCGGCTCGACAAGCATCAACTGGTTCTCGAGACGCGTGGAGTCCACGATCAGGACCAGTGCATCGGGCGGACGAATGCCCTCGACCTTGCCTTCGAGAACGTCGCGCGTGACCCGCTCATCGAGCGTTCGTGCGGAGAAGCCATGTACGCCGGGAAGATCGACCAGATCGATCTCACGGTTTGTGTCGAGCCGTACCTGCCCGACGTGCTTCTCGACGGTTACGCCGGGGTAGTTGGCGACCTTCTGACGAAGCCCTGTCAGCTGATTGAAGAGGGTCGTCTTCCCTGAATTGGGAGGACCCACAAGAGCAACGAGTGGCTCGTGCCTCTCGGCTATCGCAACGGTCGCACCATCAGCGACGGGGGGGTGCAACTCATCCAATAGAGGAGGACCGCCTTAGTCCGCGTCCTGGAACTGCGAGAGAATTTTGACGCAGAGGCAGGCCGCCGTCTCGCGTCGCAGCGCAAGGAGTGATCCATCCACCGAGACAATTGGATCGCCGCCCGGCGAGGATCGCACGGGGCAGATCCGGCATCCTGGCAGTACGCCACGCTCCAGAAGCGGCTCCGCCAGGTGTGCCGGCAGATCGATGCTGACGAGCTCAACTTCCTGACGCAGAGGGATGTCCCCCAGCCTCAGATCGGCCCCGTCCTGCTCGTTCTTCGCGACCGGCAATGCCTGCACGATGGACTTGTTCCTCCTCGTCTCACCCTGATACGACATGGATGAGAATGAAATTGACTCTCAACTAAGGTACACGGGCGCGACGCACCGCGAAAGCCGCGCTAACGGTAGAGACACAGCCCCACTCCGTTGCGCTGAGACCTCGTATAATGCAGAGAGTCTCCCGACCCCCCAGAAAAGGGGGCGGGAGACTCTAAAATGCGTCAGCGAAAGCCGTCGCGTCAGCTCTGCTGATACATGTGAACATCGCGCTGAGGGAACGGCATCGAGCATCCCGCAGCCTCGAGGCCTTCTTTCAGCCCTCGCGTCAGATCCCACCGTGTCGTCCAGTAGTCCTCGGCCTTTACCCAAGGCCGGACGACGAGATTGACGGAGGAGTCTCCCAACTCATGTACAGCGACAACCGGCGCCGGATCAGAAAGCACCCGTGTGTCGGAGGAGATGATGTCCATGCATGTGCGCACCGCTACACCGAGGTCATCACCGTAATCCACACCCATGACGAGGTCGATGCGCCGAGTGTCGTTCGTTGAGAAATTCTTGATCGTGGTGCCGAAGATCTGCGAATTCGGCACCCGAATCTGAACGTTGTCTGCCGTATGCAGGATACACGAGAAGATGCCCACCTCCTTCACTACGCCGGAACCACCGCCCACCTCCACGAAGTCGCCGACGTCGAAGGGGCGGAAGGTCAGCAGCATGATGCCCGCCGCAAAATTTGAAAACGTGCCTTGGAAGGCGAGGGCGATCGCCAGACCAGCGGCACCGAGCACTGCGACAAACGATGCCGTGCTGATACCGAGCACCCCCATTGCGGTTACCGCCACAATCACGATTACCGACACATGAATGAGTCCCGACAAGAACGGAATCATGATCTCGTCGATCGGACCCTTCTTGAGCGCCTTGCGAGCAAACGCCCGAACCCATCCGGCGAACATCCACCCGAATATGAGAACGGCTATAGCGGCCACGAACTTCGGGGCCCAGGAGGCCACGGCCTCGGTCGCAAAGGCCATGAATGCTTCAAAATCCATCATTGGATACCTCAACACGCGTTAGGAGAGGCCAGCACCTGCAGCGCAGGTCATGCGACTTCAGCCCGCGACCAGTCTCCAGATCTGGGCCACCAGGAAGCACACTACGACACCCATCACGACAGGCATCATGGTGGCGACCGCGGTCCATTTCAAACTCCGCGTTTCCTTGAAGATTGTATAAATCGTCGTAGAACACGGGTTATGGAGAAGGCTGAACAACATGAGGTTCACCGCCGTGAGCAACGTCCAGCCCCCGGCCCTCAGGTACGCACCGGTCGTCACGAGCGAGTCCTCCTCGAACATGACACCAGCCCCGGCACCCTCTCCCGCGAGTTCAGGAGTAACGAGAACGGTCAGCATCAGAATCGTGGGGATCACGATCTCGTTCGCTGGGATTGCGACGACATAGGCCAACAGGATGACCCCGTTTAGCCCGAGGACGAGCCCCGCAGGCTCGAGCCAGTCGACTGTGTACTGGGCAATGCTCACCCCGCCGAAAGTGATGTTCGAAACGAGCCAGATCGCGGCACCGGCCGGGATGGCGAAGATGATGGCGCGCCACAGCACAATCAGAGTGCGATCGATAATCGACGTATACAGCGTCTGGAGGACGCGGGGGGGGCGATACGGAGGTAGCTCGAGGCTAAAGCTGGTCGCCTCGCCGCGCAGCACCGTGCGAGACAGCAGCCAAGATGAGAAAAACATCATCACGATGCCGAGCACTGCGATGCCCACGACTGCTCCCGCACTCACAAGCCCTCCCAGGTGCGTCGGTGCGAGGGCTCCAATAAAGATTGTCGCGATCAGGATCTGGGTCGGCCACCTTCCGTTACATAACGAGAAGTTGTTAGTGATGATCGCGATGAGCCGCTCTCGCGGGCTGTCGATGACTCTCGTTGCAACGACGCCGGCGGCGTTGCAACCGAATCCCATGCACATCGTGAGCGCCTGCTTCCCATGTGCCCCTGCTTTCTGAAACATCGAGTCCAGATTGAAGGCCACGCGCGGGAGGTATCCGAAGTCCTCCAAAAGCGTAAACAGCGGAAAAAAGATCGCCATCGGAGGCAGCATGACACTGATGACCCATGCCGTCGCCAGATATACGCCGTCGAGCAGAAAGCCATCGATCCACCACGGCACGCCTATCGCTGCCGAAATGCCCTTGAGCCAGGTCCAGCCGTGGTCGATGAGAAGAGTCGCCAGCATCGATGAAGGAACGTTGGCTCCCTCGATGGTCAGCCAGAACACCACTGTTAGGATGAACAGCATCAGCGGGAACCCGAAGGTTCGACTCGTTAGCAGCTCGTCGAGCTTCCGGTCGAAAGAGAACCCGACCTTCGCAAGCCCTGTTTTCTGCACCTTGTGAGCGACCTGCTCTGCAGCGGCGTACGCGTGCTCAGTCACGATGTCGTGAAAGTCAGGGGGCAATTCCCACCGTAGTCGCGTGGCCACGTCGAGCAGCCGCTCAGACTCTTCCTCGGGGGGCGGCGACACACTGGCCCATGATTCGTCGTGGATAAGTTGCCCCAGTTCCCCTGATCGCACGGCTTCCTGAACGGCCTCGTCGGCGTTCAGCAGGCGGAGGGCAACCCATCGTGCGTTAGGCACCTCGGGGTAAACCTCTTCCACGGTGGGGACGAGGCCGGCGATCGCTCGCTCCACCTCCGGGGCGTGTTCCGCGAGGCGATACGGCGTACCCACTCGTTCACCCGTGGCGACCTGGTGCGCTGCGGTCAGCAGCTCCTCGATGCCGATGCCCTCGCGAGCCGTGCCGGGTACCACGGGGACCCCAAGTTCCTTCTCGAGTTTTTTCGGGTCCACCGCGATTCCGTGTCGCCTGGCCTCATCCATCAGGTTCAGGAAGACGACCACGCGATCCGTAATCTCAAGTATTTGAAGAACGAGATTCAGATTTCGCTCGAGGCGGGTCGCGTCGACCACTACGACCGTCACGTCTGGTCGACCGAACAGAACGAAGTCGCGCGCGACTTCCTCATCCACGCTGCCGGCTTGCAGAGAATAGGTGCCTGGAAGGTCTACGACCTTCACGCGATTGCCTTCGTGAGCGAATGCGCCCTCGGCACGAACGACCGTCTTACCCGGCCAGTTACCCGTATGCTGACGAAGTCCTGTGAGCTGATTGAAGACCGTGCTCTTTCCCACGTTGGGATTCCCGGACAGAGCGACCAGATAGTCCCACTTGTCTGGGCTCAGCCCGAGGCGAATCAGGCTACTCTGGCGGTGTTCCGCACACGACCCGCACGGACTGGTTGAGAGGGTGGCCATCAGGCGACGTCCTCGGACAGAGCGGCGCTCATCGAAGGGACGTCAATCCGGATCCACGTGGCCTGCTCGCGTCGCAGTGCGATCAGCGCACCACGAATCGAGTACGCGATCGGGTCACCTGACGCGCTGCTGAACACCGCCTCGATCTCCGTGCCTCGGACCACTCCGAGGTCCAGCAGCCGCCTGCGCTGGGAGCCTTGGCACGCAGGCGAAATCCCGACAACCTGAGCGGACTCCCCAGGGGACAGATCGGCGAGGGTCGCTACAGGAGCATCGGCTCGCTCACCCTCTGGGAGCATCCGGACCGTAACGTTGCGACAGACGACATTGTCGAGCGTGCGCTCACGCCCGTGTGATCGCAGGCGAACCCCGCGGTCACTTCTTTCTGCCACTTCGAGTCGAGTCCCCAGGTCGAGGCCATCCCGTAGAAGCGCGTCGTAAATGACACGGGGTTCATCTTCCAGATGTACGATCTCAAATGTGCGCCCAACGTCCGCGCTCACGAGCGACAGACGTTCGACCACCGGCAGCTCTCCACCCGCTGTGGGAATCGGATCTCCATGGGGATCCCAAGCTGGATGCCCAAGCCGGGCCGCCAGCGCCTCCGCCTCTTCCGCGGACAGGGCGTGCTCCATTCTTTCTGCTTCCGCATGCCACTCACCTGCGGGCACCCCGGTCCGGTCCGCCAGGTACCGTTCCCAAAGACGATGCGCACGGACCAGCCGCAGAGCTGAGTTGCGGCCCGCGTCCGTGAGCTTCGGGCCCGAAGCTTCGTTGCGTACCAACAGGGACTCGGCCAGCAGCTTCAACAGGTCGGCTGCCCGGCCTGTGGACACCTCGAGTTGCCCGGCAAGACTTTCAAGGGAGACATCTCTTCCAATGCTCTCACAGGTATAGACGTGTTTGACCGCATCCTCGAGAAGCACCCGTTCGCTGAGGCGCACAAGTCTCAGGTACCTGGCCACGACACCCCACTTCGGCCAAACAAGCAGTCCTGATAGAACACAGAGGACGCCGAAAACGGTGAGTGCGATTGTAGGATTAAGCATGGTGCCCGCTCCGCGCACGGCATTGCGCGATGATGAGAATATTTAGGCTTACCTAAATTTCATCTCACGGGAAGTTTCGTCAACCCGTACCGGTCCGTGGACACGCTGCCCTCACGGATCGACAGTGTGTTGCCCACCTCGCGGGGCGGCGCGAATCTCAACGTATGCCGTTGCAATCACATCCTCTCTCAGCGAGCCCCTGGCTTGCCACCGCACTCCTTGCCGTGGGGCACCTCCACGCTTCCGGGCAGATTCCCGACGTCTCGTCGATCTGTTCTGACCGCCCGCCCGCCACGGGGGAGTCGCTCTTCTCCGCCGACCGGGCAGTGCCGGAGCGCACCGGGTCAGATGCAGCCCGCCCGGCGTCCGACCTCTACTGCATGGACCTCTTCTCGACGACCCGAGGAGGACAAGCTGCCGGGGTGATCGAGCTTCGAAAGCCATGGTCCCCCTTCGGGGTCACGGTCACGGCCGAAGGGAGACATCGACACGATTTGAAAGCATGGATCGCTCGACTGCCTGACCCCTCATCCCTCGGGCCCTACACGACCTACGTGGCCTGGGCGACGCCCCTCGCGCTCGATCCCGTGATCAAACTCGGCGAGGTAGCGAACGGTCTGAACAACCTCGGCGAAGTGGCGTTCAACAAGTACCTGGTCTGGGTGACTGCGGAAGCGTCCGCCGATGTCGTAGAGCGGAGCGGGCCGCTGATCATCCGAGGTCGCTCCCCGTCGAGCCGCATGGAAGCGCATGACCTCCTTGCCCTAGCACCGTCGGCAGAGATGGGTGTGCCCGAGATGACGGGCGATGGGAGCGACTGGACGATGCCCCCGATGTATGCCGGCGTCCCAATGCTGCCAGGGGTGATGCAGTCGCGGCCCGTCGTCGCGCCATTCCGGCCTGCGGTGGATCTGAACACGCTCCCCGCTGCCCGGCCTCGCGACATCGTGACGCTGCCCGATGGGGGCACGCTGGACCTGACTGCCGGCTTCGTCCGGAAATCGGTGGCCGGTCGGGACCTCGTGATGATGGCATTCAACGAGCAGATCCCGGGGCCGCTGATCGAGGTCACGGAAGCCTCGACGATCTTCGTGAACTTCACAAACGACACGCCGCTCCCAGCGGCCGTCCACTGGCACGGTCTGCGGCTCGACAATCGCTACGACGGAGTCCCGGGGGTCACGCAGGACCCAGTACAGCCAGGCGAAAGCTTCCGGTACACGATCCACTTCCCCGATCCCGGGATCTACTGGTACCACCCGCACCATCGCGAAGACGTGTCTCAGGAGTTGGGACTCGCGGGCAACATGCTCGTCGAACCGCTGGCCTCAGACTACTACAACGAGGTCGACCACGAAGAGGTCGTCATGCTGGACGACCTCCTGCTCGGCGCTGACGATGTGGTTCCGTTCGGCGAAGAGTCTGCGAACTACATGCTCATGGGACGCTTCGGGAACGTCTTCCTCACGAACGGTGAGCCGGAGTACGGACTCGACGTAGATCCCGGCGACGTCGTCCGATTCCATTTCACAAACGCATCCAACACCCGCACCTTCAACATCGCGTTCCGCCCCACGGACGCCCCCAATGGCGAGCCGCTGCCGATCAAGGTCATCGGATCAGACGTTGGCAGATTCGAGCGGGAGTCGATGTCGGAGAGCGTCACTCTGGCCCCCGCTGAGCGGTACGTCGTCGAGGTACTGTTCCCCGAGGGCGGAGCTTACGCGATGACCAACCGCGTGCAGGGCATCAACCACCGTCAGGGACTTTTCCTGGAGGAGTCGGCCGTGCTGGGCCAGATCACGGTTTCGGGTGCCACCTCTGAGAGCGCCTCGGATCACGCTCATGACTTCGAGTCCCTTCGGACCCATGACGCGGTCGTCGAGGATATCGACCGCTATCGACCGCTCTTCGACGGACCCACCGACCACGAGCTCGTCCTTACACTCGAGGTCGACAACCTGCCGATGGCAATCGAACAGTCCATGAACCTCGACTGGATCTACTTCAACCCCGTCGAATGGAGTGGCACGATGCCCGTCATGAACTGGGCAACGAGCGGGGCCGAGGTCCAGTGGCTTCTACGGGATCCCCGAACTGGAGCGCAGAACGACGCGATCGACTGGGCGTTCAAGGTCGGAGACGTGGTGAAGGTGCGGGTCACCAACGATCGGGCCGCGTTCCACTCCATGCAGCATCCCCTGCACATCCATGGACAGCGCTTTCTTGTTCTTGAACAGAACGGTGTGCCGAACAAGAACATGGTCTGGAAGGACACCGTCCTGTTGCCGGCGGGGTCCACAACGGACATCCTCCTCGAACTGTCCAATCCGGGGCGATGGATGGTGCACTGCCACATCGCCGAGCATCTCGAATCCGGAATGAAATTCGTCTTCGACGTCGAAGGAAACTGACATGAGACTCCACACCACAGCCCTCTCTGCAGCACTGGCCTGCCTCGCTCTCACGGCAGTTGGGCCCGACCAGGTGGCAGCTCAGAATTTCGACGAGTTCGTCGCAGTGCCGATGGGCACAGTAGCCCTCACGCATGCGAAGGTCATCGATGGGACCGGTGCCCCGGCGATGCTGGATCAGACCATTCTGATTGAAGGAGATCGAATCATCGCCATCGGGCAGTCTGGTTCAGTCCACGTGCCTGCCAATGCCAACATCGTCGACCTCACGGGCCAGACGGTGATCCCAGGACTCGTGGGGATGCACAACCACTCCTACTACACGGGTGGAAGCGGCCGCGCGGCGCAGCTCTCCTTCTCAGGCTCACGGCTCTACCTGGCCTCGGGTGTCACGACAATCCGTACCACGGGCGCTCAGCAGCCGTATGCGGAACTGAACCTCAAAAGGGAAATCGATACGGGCAACGTCATTGGCCCGACGATGTTCACGACCGGCCCATACCTGACCGGCGAGCAAGTCGGTGGTGGAACCATGACCCAGCTCAGCGATCCTGAACAGGCGCGCCGTGTAGTGCGCTACTGGGCTGAAGAGGGCGTCAGCTGGTTCAAGGCCTACACGTGGATCTCACGCGCGGAGCTCGGCGCGGCGATCGACGAGGCGCACAAGTTGGGCGTTAAAGTCACGGCTCATCTGTGCTCTGTGGGATACCGGGAAGCCGTCGCGCTTGGCATCGACAACGTCGAACACGGACTTTTCGCGAACAGCGAGTACGCGCCCAACAAGGTTGAGGACGAGTGTCCTGCCGGCTTCCGGAACAGCTTCCCGGACCTCGATGTGAATGGTCCCGAAGTGCAGGCGACGTTCCGGGACATGATCGACAACGGTGTACCCATGACGTCTACGCCGGTGGTCTACGAGATCTCGGTATCTGGCCGCCCCCCCATCGACGAACGCATCTTTGATGTACTCGCACCTGAGATTGCTGAAGAAGTCCGTGCGATCTCCGTCGCACGACGGGCCGGACAAGGAGCGATTCCGCCTGCGCAGTACGCTAAAGCAATGGAGTACGAGCGTGCCTTCGTGGCCGCTGGCGGTCTTCTGGCGGCTGGCGTAGATCCAACCGGATACGGGGCAGCCCCTCCAGGATTCGGTGACCAGCGTAACTACGAATTGCTGCTCGAAGCAGGCTTCTCTGCCCCCGAGGTCATCCAGATCATGAGTCTGAACGGGGCCAAGGTTTTGGAAATCGACGGCGAAGTCGGAAGCGTTGCGACCGGCAAGATCGCGGATCTCGTGGTCATCGACGGTGACCTCGAAGCGGTCGGGAATCTCCACGGGACGAGCATCGTGTTTCGACACGGTATCGGCTGGGACTCACCCAAGCTGATTGAGTCGGTTCGCGGAGTGGTCGGAATCCGCTGACCCCCACGCTAAGACCGGTCCGATAGTCATGGGCTACCTCATTGCGGCGGCGGCGGCACCGCTCCTCGGACCGGTGCTGTATCGCATACTACATGGTCACCCGAAGGCCGTTCGATTCGTTGACGGATCGGTCTATGTGGCCGTGCCGCTTCTTGTCATCTGGCAGGTGTTACCAGATGCCTGGGCTTCGCGCAGCTTAATCGCCCTCGTCGCCCTCGTGGCGGGATTCACAGTTCCCGCGATTGTGGAAAAAGCTTCTCACGCACTAGCTCAGCAGACCGATAACGTTGCCATGGTCATAGGGCTATCCGGACTCGTGCTCCACGCCATGCTGGAGGGAGCAGCCTTCGTCCCTAGAGACGGAGCGGTCGATGGGCCCTTCGCGATCGCGGTAATCCTTCACCGTATCCCGGTTAGCCTCGTGATCTGGTGGCTCATTTGTCCGCGGTTCGGCTCATCGCTTGCTGCCGCAGGCGTCGGGTCCATCGTCCTAGCAACTCTGGCCGGATACGGAGTCGGCACCGAGGTTCTGGGAGGAATGCACAGCGGCGGCGCTGAGATCTATCAGGCGTTCGTCAGCGGATCGCTGGTTCATGTGGTCTTCCATCAGGGCCGCCACGATCATGATCATACCCATGAAAACGAACACGCTCACGACCACCGACAAGAGCAGGACAGCCATGACTGACCGAGCCACCGGGGCCTCGACCCTTCGCCGGGCGCTTCTCACTGCCGCCGCAATCGCTCTTGGCATCGGGACCTGGGAAACGGAGGCAGAAGCGCAGCAAACTCAGGACGGCCCGATGATTCAGTCTGCTGGGGCAGTTTTTTCCGTGGACACCGATTTTTTCACCCCTACCGATCGTGACTACAAGGTCGCCTTCGAAATTGCACAGCCGTCCTCTTCTCCGGACCAGTTAAACCCCACCATCAACACGGTCGCACGCTTTCTGAACATGCACGCCCAGGCGGGGGTGTCTGAGGATCGACTCAGCGGAGCGATCGTCGCGCACGGGCCAGCCTCCTTCGAGCTCCTCGACAATGAGGCCTACCGCGCCCGGTTCGGCGTCGACAACCCGAACGCTGAACTCATCAAGGAACTCATCGCAAATGGGCAGCCAGTGCTCCTCTGTGGCCAAAGCGCCGCATCGAGGAACGTGCCCACGGAAGGTCTCATCCCAGGGGTTCAGGTCGCCCTTTCGGCGATCACCGCCTTCATGCTGCTCCAGGAACAGGGATATAGCGTAAATCCCTGGTAGCGGGGCTGGTCGTTCGGCACGCTACCGCTTCAGCCACATCAGAATGGCATCGGTCACGGACTCCGACGTACCCTGCTGCACGAAGTGACTCATTGTCTGAAGTCACCGTGCAGTTGGCTGCCGCGCCACTCAGCATCACGATGTGGTCGGTCGACCGAAAAGTCCACGAAGGTGGCCAAGCCAGCAGCGGTGGGAGCGCCGACCTGATTATTCATTATGAAACACTTCCCCTGAATGGGATTCAAGCACCTTCCCGGTAGGCTCACGCCTCGGCGAGCCTCCCCCTGAGACGACCCCACCTGCACCTCGCAACATAGGTGCGCACGCGGCGGCTGAAGGCCCGTTTTGCGCGACCGCTCCACGTCGAGCGGTTGCGCAACCAGCGTGACCTACGGATTCTGAGTGCTTGATACCATGCGCACGCGTCGAATCTGGCCGGGCCAGCAACGGAGAAGCGAAACCATGAGCAAGAACCAAGTCTCCCGCAGACACTTCGTCGGAGGCGCGACGGCTGCCGCCGCCCTCGGCACGCTCGGACTCACGCCCACGGTGGCCGAAGCCAAGTTGCGCCGCGCCGCCGAGCGCGGAATTCGACGCCTCCCTGGTGGCGCTCCGATGCTCCGGGATCTCCAGTCGCAGGTCGATGCATACGACGCACTCGCGCATCTCTCGTCGAACGAGAATCCGTTCGGGCCATCAGAGAAGGCCATCGAGGCGATGACCTACGCGTTCAAGTACTCGATGCGGTACGGCTATCCCGACAACAACGTCCAGCAGCGTATCGCGGACGCGCACGGTGTGCCTCGAGATCACGTCCTCATGGGTGCGGGATCAGGCGAGATTCTCGACGTCGTGGGCCTGACCTGGCTGGCCGCGGACAAGAAGGTCGTCGGTGTCGAGCCCTCATACGGTTCGGTGTATCAACACGCGACTGGAATCGATGCAGATACGATCCTCCTGCCCCTTGAGTCAGACTACCGCCAGAACATCGAGCGTATGGTCGACGTCACGAATCAGAACGCCCGGGACGTGGGCTTTGTGTACCTCTGCAACCCGAACAACCCCACCGGAGTTACAGTCACCGCCGATGAGGTGGCGTACTTGCTCGACAACATCCCGCAGGACATTCCGGTGCTGATCGACGAGGCGTACCACCACTTCGTCGAGGATCCGGCATACGAAGAGTCCTTGAAGTACGTGCGCGAGGGGCGCCGTGTGATCGTCGCCCGCACCTTCTCAAAGATCTTTGGAATGGCTGCGATGCGGATCGGCTTCGCCATCGCGCCGCCCGACATGATTGCGGAGATGCGTCCGTACAGCACAGGCAGTGTCAACGCACTCGCGCGATGGGGTGCCGTCGCATCGATGGAGGACACGCCCTCCTCAGAGCGCATGCTTGCGCACAACCGGCAGTGGCGAAACAAGACGGTCTCCGACGTCGAGGGCCTGGGATTCGAGGTGATTCCCTCGCAGACGAACTTCTTCATGGTGAACCTCCGGACCAACATCGCTCCGATCCGGCAGGCCTTCCGTGACCGGGGGGTGGCCGTTGGTCGCAACTTCCCACCAATGCTGGAGCACCTGCGGGTCTCGGTCGGAAACGAAGAAGAGATGGGCCGATTCATGAACGCGTTCGAAGACATCATGAAGAATGCCGCGGCTGGAGCGGGTGCCTGAATTCAGGACCGACCAGCTTCGGGGAGAATCCGATGATCACGGTTCGTCGCGGCTTCCTGGGCACCGTAGCAGCGGCCGGTGGCGATCACTCAGTTAGCGCGAATCAGCTCTCTTCGTCTGAGATGCCGCAGGCGTCGAGCACAACGTCGGCGGCGTCTCTCGGCTCGCCCACGGCGGGCTGGGACCCACAGGCGCGGCCAGGATTCTCTCAAATGACGATGCCATCGCGGGCTTTGCCGTCGTGACGTCCAAAGGTGCGATCGCACTGAGGGAGGCACGTATTCAGAGTGACATCCTGCTCACGGGGATGGCACCTGCCGACCTTCATCTATCCCTGTACCTCGAATACGGCGCAGTTCGCCTTCCGTGACGCGCCTCGGTACCCACAGCGGTATCAAAATGACCACCAACCGAGCAAGACCTAAATGAGCGCGACCCGCAAAGACTTCCTCAAGATCTCCGCCGCTGGCGCCGCCGCGTTCGGACTCGATCCGTCCAAGGTCCTTGGAGCTCCGACGTCCACGCTTTCGTCGACCCTTGAGCCCTTCCTGCAACCCCAACGTCAGGTTCAGGAGGCGCCGCGAGCGCTCGACATCCTCATCCTTGGAGGCACCGGCTTCATTGGTCCGTTCGAGGTGCGCTACGCGCTCGACAGAGGTCACAACGTCACGCTGTTCAATCGCGGTTCCGGAAGAGCACTCTTCCCCTATCTTGAGACACTCGTCGGAGATCGAAACGGTGACTACGAGTCTCTGCGAGGAAGAAAATGGGACCTCGTCATCGACAACTCGACCTCCCGCCCCGACTGGGTAGAACTGGCGGCGAACTTCCTGAAGGACTCCGTCGATCATTTCATGTATGTGTCGTCGCGCTCGGCATACTCGGACCTATCGAGCGTCCCGATGTCGATTGCGGCTCCAACGTGGACGTACGAGACAGCGGGACTCACACCTGGAGACGAGTTGCCATACGGCCTCGCGAAAGCCGAGTCCGAGCGCACCGCGATGGGGATCATGCCAGGTCGGACCACCATCGTCAGACCAGGCCTGATTATCGGCCCGGGCGACGAGACAGACCGGTTCACATACTGGCCGGTTCGTATCGACCGTGGAGGCGAGGTTCTCGCGCCCGGCGACGGATCGGATCCAGTCCAAATTATCGATGTGCGCGACTTCACTGAGTTCATGATCCATCTCGGCGAAGACTCGACCATGGGCATCTTCAACTGTGTAGGCCCGAGAAATCCCCGCCCAATGGCAGAGCTCTTGTACGGCATCCGAGCTGCGACCACAGAGGAATGCACCTTCACTTGGGTCGATCGCGAGTTCCTCGCAGAACGTGGAGTCCGAGCCTATGCCGAAATGCCCGTGTGGCGTCCGCCGGTGGCGGGCAGGGAAGGCTTCGCTCAATTCGATCTGACCCCTGAAGTCGAAGCAGGTCTAACCTTCCGCCCGCTTGCTGTCACGGCACGTGACACGCTGGAGTACCACCACTCAAGACCCGCAGCACGTCAGGCGGACCTTCGGTCGGGGCTGGACGCCGCTCGTGAGGTCGAGGTTCTCGCGGAGTGGCACGCACAACGCGGATAATCGCGGACTGGCGCCCATCCCCCTGCCCGTGGACATTGTGGGCCGTCCCTGCAGGGGGATCCCTTCGGCCTCCGGGCCGGGTTCGAAATGGAGACGCGGGTGGAGCAAGCCACGGTCGATGAAAGCTCGAGTGTTTTCGATGCGTTAGCAGGAGCGGTCCACGAGCGTGTCGTGGGCCAGGACCAGGCAGTAGAAGGACTCCTGGTCGCGCTGCTGACAGGTGGGCATATCCTCCTTGAGGGGCTGCCAGGTCTCGCGAAAACGCTCATGGTGCGGACTCTCGCTGAAGCGATCCACACCGACTTTCGGCGTATTCAGTTCACACCCGACCTGCTACCGACAGACATCGTCGGAACACCGGTCTTCGACCAATCTTCCGGCGAATTCCGGGTGCAAAAGGGGCCAATTTTCTCGAACATCATCCTCGCTGATGAGATCAATCGGGCTCCACCCAAGGTGCAGGCGGCATTGTTGGAGGCGATGGAGGAACGACAGGTCACGATTGCGGGTGAGACCTTTCCGCTCGACGACCCCTTCATGGTCTTGGCAACTCAGAATCCAGTCGAGCTGCACGGAACGTACCCGCTCGCCGAAGCCCAGCTCGACCGCTTCGCCATGAAGCTGGAAATCGGCTATCCGAACCGCGCAGAGGAGAAGACCATCGTACGCCGCGTCGCGTCTGGGGAGACCATTCCGGTCGAGACCGTGATCACTGTCGACGCGATCGCTGCGGGCCGTAAAAAAGTGGCAGCCGTTCGGCTCGAGGACGAGGTCCTCGACTATATCGTCGAGTTGACCTTCGCGACGAGAGAACCGAGCCAGTATGGGCTGAAGGATCTTGCCCCACTCATCGAGTACGGCGCGTCTCCACGAGCGACGATCTTCCTGACACGCACCGCCAGGGCTCGTGCCTTCCTCGAAGGTCGAGACTTCGTCATGCCTGACGACGTTAAGGCGATGGCACCCATGGTCATGCGCCACCGGATCCGCACGACGTATGAAGCGGACGCGCGCGGTATCGACTCCGATGCCATCGTGAGCCGAGTCCTCGAGGCCGTGCCCTCACCCTGATGTCCGGGGGTCACCACGTATTCTCTCCTGAGGTCACAGCTCAGCTTAGGCGCATCGAGCTGACGACACGGGGATTAGTGGAGTCGCTCTTCAGCGGCGAGTACCACTCTATCTTCAAGGGACGTGGTCTCGAGTTCTCCGATGTTCGGGAGTATCAGCCCGGGGATGACGTGCGTTCCATCGACTGGAACGTGACCGCCCGAAGGGGCCGCCTCTTCATTAAAGAGTTCGTCGAAGAACGTCAGTTGAACGCGCTGGTCGTGGTCGACCTCTCCGCGTCAAAAGCGTTCGGAACAGGCGCGAAGGACAATGCGACGATCGCGTCCGAGATTTCCGCGATTCTGGCGTTGGCCGCGACGACCAACAACGACCGCGTCGGCCTTCTCCTCGTCACCGACGAGATCGAGCACTTCGTCCCACCGGACACTGGACGAAGGCACGCGCTCCGACTGGTCCTCGAGTTGCTCGCGTGGCAGCCGAAAGGGCGCGGCACCCGCATATCGACAGGACTCGCGTTCGCAGAGCGGGTACTCCGCCAGCGAACCACGGTCTTCCTTATCAGCGACTTTCTGACCGGGGAAGGCTCAGACCCCGATCTGGCTCGGGCGGCCCGAAAACTCGCGTGGCACCACGACCTCGTCCCAATTCGGCTGACCGACCCGGCTTCTTCCGAATTACCGAACGTCGGAATGCTGGCTGTGAGTGATCCGGAGACGGGTGAGCGCACTGTTCTGAATACGAGCAGTCGTCGCGTAAGGGAGGAATTCAGGACACGGGCACTCTCCGTGCGAGAAGGGATCGACCAGGTCTTTCGCGACCTCAACCTCGACACCATCGATCTCGATACGACCGCCGACTACCTGCCACCGCTTATCGGATTCTTCCGTCGAAGGGCGGCGACCAGTCGATGAGGGTACTCTTGCTCTTAGCTCTGATCGGCGTCCTGGTGGCAGGCGACCCTGTGCACGCACAGGCGGGCCCACGCCTCACCGTTCAGAGTGTGGTTGTGTCGGCCGACACCGTGGGCATCGGCGATCGATTCGACCTAACGCTCACGGTCGATCTCGCCCCGAGGTCCGTCGCGTTCTTCCCAGACTCCCTGTACGGCCGCGGCTTCGAGCCCTTCGAGGCCGTGCGCTGGACGACCTCGGGCGACCCCGCAAACGGGCTGCAGGTAGAGGTAGTCTACACACTCTTAGCTTTCGAAGTCGGCTCGGTGGCGATTCCCGAATTCGAAGTTTACGCGGCAGATGCCCGGCAGAGTGTCTCCGCAGGCCTTACGACCGAGGGAGTGTTGGTGGGACATTTCGAGGGGTTCGTAGAGAGTCCGGAGTCCGTACCATCCGCACGTCTTCGCTCCGTTTCCGAGCAGATCATCTACGTCACATCAGTGCTGTTGCTCGAAAATGTCTCGGCAGGAGTCCAGCCGAGACCCCCTGCAGATGTCGCCGGTGCGAACCGGAACTGGCCCGCCTCGTTGATCCTTCTGGCGTCCCTGGGAATCCTGCTCTCCGTGCTCGTGGTCACCATCCGCGACTGGATGGCGAAGGCTGGTGCAACCGATCCGCCATTGACCCCCCGGGCCGCTGCACTCGCAGCGCTCGACGATCTCTTGGCGACGGGCGCCCACCAGGACGGGCGTGTGCGTGATTTCTTCGAGGGATCGAGTGAGATCGTACGGCGCTACGTCGAGGCGTTTGATGCGCGATGGGGGCCGTCGTGGACGAGCACCGAACTGATGGGGGGACTGAAGCGACGGCCGACGAGCGTCGCGCCGACAGGTCTCGAAGCCGAGATGGCGGCGGCCGAAGAGGTGAAGTTCGGGGGAAGTCGACCCGAGACAGAGAACGCTGAAGCACATTGGCAGGCACTGCATGCCTGGATCGAAACAACGACGGAACCGGACAGCTCCATCGACGTCGACGTGGCTCCGGGCGTCACCCAGAGTTCGAAGTGAACGTGGCACTCGCCTCTCCCCTGTGGCTGTGGCTGGCAGCAGTGTTGCCTGCTATCGCTTGGTGGCTCGCGCCTCGCCGAGCCGGCGGAATCATCCTGGCTCAAGCAGGCGACGAGGGGGCGGCACCGGTACGCAAGAATGTCCTCGAGACGCTTCCCCTCGCTCTGCGACTGGGAGCCCTCGCGGCATTGATCGTGGCGATGGCGGGTCCCCAGATGGTCCGCGTCTACGAGGATCCTCAAGTCGAAGGCGTCGGCATTGCTCTCGCGATCGACCTGTCCACTTCGATGTGGGCGGAGGACATGGGCGCGCGGCAAAGTCGCCTCGCCGTTGCAAAGACGACGGCTCTTCGCTTTATCGACGCTCGCACCGATGACATCGGGCTTGTCAGCTTTGCCGGTGAAGCATTCACCCGCCTCCCTCTTACTCACGACGGATTCGTAGTCAAGGCGGCGGTCGAGGGGTTAGAGGTCGGGCTTCTGACCGACGGCACCGATATCGCCGGCGCGATCGCCGCTGGGGCAGGTCTCCTGAAGGATGTCCCCCACCGTTCGAAGGTCCTCATCCTGGTCACGGACGGGGCACACAACAAAGCCGGTGTCATGCCCGACCTCGCGGCGAGGGCCGCAGCGGCTGTGGGCGTAACGATCTACCCGGTGGCTATTGGTCAGGAGCAGGGCCGCGACACGCGATCTATGGAAACCGTACTGACCCAGGCAGCTCGGATCACGGGCGGCCAATACTTCAAGGCCACGGACGCCTCCGCGCTCGACGACATCTACGATGAGATCGACCGGCTCGTTCAACCGTCCGAGGAAACGATCCAGCGTGTCGAGACGACGGCGTACGCGTGGGTCTTCGCGTTGATCGCACTCGGACTCCTGGCGTTGGCGTCCGCGCTGCGGGGCTCCCGCTGGGGGGTGCTCCCATGACCTTCGAGCGACCCGATCTCCTCGTGGCGCTCCCTGCCGCCGTCACAATTCTGCTGCTCGCGGTCGTCCTCCAGTGGAGGCGGGGTGTCCGATTGGTCCGAGCATACGGTGGCTCGGATCCTGCCCGGCGCCTCCTCGGTCGCCGGCTCGAGATCTTCCCGGTGGCACGTACGCTGGTGCTCGTCCTCGTGGGCTCGGGACTGGCCCTGGCCGCAGCCGGACCCTCACGGGAGTCCTCCGAGCCGATTGAACCACCGACTCCGGTCGATCTGATCGTCGCGATCGACGTGTCGCATTCGATGACTGCTGCAGACGTTGACCCGTCGCGGGTCGCCCGGGCGAGAGATGCGCTCGACCGTATCCTAGAGCAAGGCGTCGCGGACAGAGTCTCGCTGACCCTGTTTGCGGACTGGCCCTTCGGTCTGGTGCCTCTGACAGACGACGCCGACGTCATTTCTTTCTTCTCTCCGTGGGTCGCTCCTGAGCTGGTGTCCACTCGTGACCAGGGCACCTCTCTTGCATCCGTTTTCCGGCATACACGTACCGTCTGGGAGGCTCGGCCGAGGAACGACGGCGAGCCGATCGTATTGATCATTTCGGACGGTGAGGCTCACGGATCCGACCCGGACGTCCTCGATTCCGTCGCAGTGGCGACCGAAGCTGGCATGCGGATTTGGACCGCGGGTGTAGGCACGCCGCAGGGTGCCCCCCTCTTCGTGGCCGGGTCCGAGGGAGCTCCTGTGCTGGACACGGACGGTCGCACCGTGATTGCCGAGTTCGGGCCGGAACTACTCCAGTCGATGGCCGCTCGGGGGGACGGGATCTATCACGACATCTCGACGGACGGTGGTATCCGCTCGCTCGTCTCGGCCCTTGGGCGCGAGAGCGGTCCGAGCGACACTACCGCTGATGTGCCCACAGACCCGGTATTCTGGCTCTTCCTGGCGTGCCTGGGCCTCCTGATCGTGGAGGCCGCCCTCGACTCAGGGGTGCTTGGCCGTCGCGCTGGATCGGAAAGGGCAGCGCGGGACGCTGAGACCACGCACGGTCCGGCCTCTACCGCGAGGGGCCGAGCGGCATGAAGACTCCCCTGCACCGCGCCATCCTTGCAACTGTCGTCCTGGTCGGCCTGAGCCTGTCCGTCATGTACGAACGCGAAAGTCTCGAGCGCGCGAATCGAATGCACAGAGATGGACGATCAGCGGAAGCTGCCGACCTCTACCGGGCTCGGGCCAACGAGGGTATGGGCGACGCGGAGCTAAGGTACAATCTCGGCACCGCACTCGTGCCGTCTGGCGTGGTCGAGGCGGAAGAACAACTGGCGCGAGCTCTCTCGAGCGCGGACACCGAGATCCTGGGTCGAGCGAACTACAACAGCGGGTTGCTCCAACTCAACCATGCCTTGACCGCTGGGGTCCCAGACTCGGTTCGGATCCATGCGACCGCTGCTGCCGATGCCAATCGGTCAGCGCTGCGCCTGCATCCGGACAACGTAGACGCAAAGTGGAATCTTGCGATGGCCCTTCGACTCATGGATTCAATCGATGCGATCGAGCGGAGAAGCGGTCGGGAGCTCGATGATGGGGCGATGGAGGCGGACGTCGTCACCCGGTCGGTGAACGTCCCTGACGCGGCAGAGGACGAACGTGCGGAGGATCCGCCCGCGGAGGGTGAGAACGAATCGGTAGCCGTTGCTGGAGACGAGTCACCACTGTCGCTGGATGAGGCCGCAGACATTCTCGGGCGCAGCCACCTCGACGCTACTGAATTGCTCGGGAAGTTGATCGCTCTGGAGAGTCGGAGCCGATGGGGTCGGCAGCCGAGCCGAGGGATCCGCCGCTGGTAGCAGCCGCTGGCTACGGCCGTGGATTAGCCCGACACACCTGCTGTGTCAGGTGCAACCGTCCATGTGGACGACCTGGGTAATTTGCCCGATCAGACGCCGGCGGGGCCGAGATCATCGCAGCGATCACGGAACAGGCCGACGGCGAAGCAGGCTACTAGTCCCGGCTGGCCCAGCTCACGAACTGCACGCCCTCCCCACCTGTCGCACAGCTCCTTTCGTCGTACCGGAGCCCCGTGCCGACGACCATGAAGTCCTCACGAGTGGTGGCAGCGTCGACCGGATCGGCTACCCAGACATCCCACGGGCCTGCGGCCAGCCAGAACTCCTCGGGACTCCCTACCAGCGGAACGCAGCTGAAGTCGACGCGGCGAAGTGCCCTGCTGCCACGCACGATACGGATATCGTCGATCGTGGGCGCCCGAGTTGAATCCCACTCTCGAATGCTCAGCTCTTCGAATTCACGTCTCTCGTCACCTGGCGTGACCGGCTGCCCCTCCGGATCACCCGGCAGTGGAATCCGCCAGTGCGCAGTACTCACCGAAATGTGAGCCTTCAACAACGCAGCAGCTCGGTCGCGAAAGTCGTAGTCGATGAAGACGCTGAGAAGCTCCATCGACACATAGGCGACCGGCAATTCCTCGCTGGGCGCAGCCATCCAGATCATATCGCTCGCCCAGGAACGCAACAGCGGGCGACTGAGTATCCGAGCCGCGGATCCGTCTGAAGCGCCGGCAGAGGCACCTTCGGGAGGCCCTCCAGCAGCACCCGCACGGTCACAGCCTGTCGCTCCAACCACGAACCCGGTTGCTGTCCCCGCACTGGCACGTCGCAGAAACTCCCGACGAGACTCCATCACTCTCCTCCCTGAACGAGCGCGTCGACTACGCCCCGAATCAGAGCTTGATCGGCGACTTCTCGTGAGTACTCGTCCGGCTCGTAGGCTCGGCCCATGGGCACGCCCACCACTCGATAGCCCATCGGACTCGCTTCATAGGCACTGGCGCCCATGTGTACCTCACGGACACCTGGCACAGCCAGAACCTCACGCACGTTGTCACCCCGAATACCACCACCGGGGAGGATCACGGCCGCATCCCCAGCCCGAGCGAGCAGCTTGGCCAGCAGTGGGAGAGCGTCGAGCACACGGGCTCGTCCGGCTGATGTGAGGACCCGGTCGACACCCAGTTCCAGAAGTGTATCGAGACTCTCGGGAAGATCACGAGAGACGTCGAACGCTCGATGGAAGGTCACGGGGAGCGGGCGCGCAGCATCGATCAGACGCTCCGTCCTGGCTCGGTCAATCCGTCCCACTGCGTCGAGGACGCCAAATACGACGCCGTCGGCTCCTGCCTCCCTGATGCGCGTCACATCCCTCGTCATCACCTCGAATTCGACATCGGAATAGAGAAAATCTCCACCCCGCGGCCGAACCATCACCATGATCGGCACGTCCAGGCGCTCCGTCGCGACCTCGACTTCCGCGAGGCTCGGCGTCGTCCCACCCTCTACGAGATTCGCACAGAGTTCGACACGATCGGCCCCGGCATCGACGGCGGCGATGGCAAACTCGGCAGATGCCGAGCACACCTCGAGAAGTGGGCGTTGACGATTCATGAGCGGAGCTTGGCACTCGGCGCCCGTAGACGCCAGACCGTTCAGGGGGGTATACATCTCGCCATGTCTTCATCTTCTCCACAACGCCCGGTGGTCATCGTCGGGGCCGGCGCAGCCGGCCTCATGGCTGCCCTGATCGCGTCTCGCGGAGGGGCTGAGGTCATCCTCATTGAAGGCACGAAGGATGGGGGTCGAAAGATCCTGATCAGTGGGGGAGGACGGTGCAACATCCTCCCGTCGGTGACGCAGCCGGAACGTTACGTCACCGATTCCTCTCCGAACACGCTCCGGAAAATCCTGAAGTCCTGGCCACAACCGGAGCAGCGGGCGTTCCTTGAGCGTGAACTCGGCATGCCGCTGGAGCTTGAGGAGGAGACCGGCAAACTCTTTCCTTCTTCCCACAAGGCACGTGACGTCCGCGACGGTCTCGTCCGAGGCGTCGAGGAAGCGGGCGGACGGATCTGGTTCGGCACCCGGGTGAGAGACCTCAAGAGTGAAGACGACCACTGGATCGTCGAACTGGACAACGCTCCTTCGATCGCCGCGCGGGCGGTGGTCATCGCTACGGGCGGCCTTTCGGTTCCGGCCACTGGAAGCGACGGCGCAGGGCTCCGACTCGCGGAGATGCTGGGTCACCGTATGCATCCAACGTATCCGGCCTTGACTCCACTCATCGCCAGACCGCATCCGCACGCCGCCCTGGCTGGGATTTCGCGTACCGTCACGATTACCGCCCCAGGGAGTCGTCCGCCGTTCAGCACGACAGACGGATTCCTCGTGACGCACGACGGCTGGAGCGGGCCGGCAGCCCTCGATGTCTCACATCTTGCGATCCGGGGGCGGGCGGGCGGAGCCCGCCAGGAGCTCAGGGTTCAATGGACTCAGCATGACGGAGAGTCTTGGGACGCCATGCTCCGTTCCGGAAGCGGGCCGGTTCGGGCAACGATCGCAAGGCATTTGGAGCGTCGACTGGCCGACACGCTCCTCCAGGAAATTGGACTGGATCCAATGACATCGCTCGGGCAGATGAAGAAGGCAGACCGTCGAGCCCTCGCCACCGCACTCTCCGAGTACACGCTGTCCTGGACGGGCGATGCCGGCTACAAGAAGGCTGAGGTCACCGGCGGCGGGGTAGCTCTCGATCAGATCGATCCAAGAACCATGGAGTCGCGGTGCTGTCCGGGTCTCTTCCTGTGCGGGGAGATCCTCGATGCGTTTGGACCAATCGGCGGACACAACTTTCTCTGGGCCTGGGCCACCGGAAAAGCGGCTGGTGAGGGAACGCTCTCACTATCTTCGGGATAGTCGGCCTATGTCGATTCATGAGAAAGGTCTCCCCCGACGCTCATTTCTCGCAGCCGCGCTAGGCGGCGGCGTCCTTGGTCTGACCCGGAATGCGGCGGCAGCCAAAGCCGTCCGATCGGCTTTCGACCCTCGGCTGACCGCTCGGCCGCAGAGGCCCACTCGGACGCCCGCAATCGGACTGAGTCATTTCGGTGAAGGCCTCCTACGCGGCGGCTTGCTGTACGTTCCTGAGTCGTACGATCCCGCAACGCCGGCACCGCTCATCGTCGCCCTGCATGGGTCCGGGGGCCGGGCGGAAATCTGGAGCAGGCTCTTCGACGAGTGCGAGACCCGCGGCCTGGTGCTGATGGCCTCCGACTCTCGTGACCGGACGTGGGATCGCGTGCACGGAGACTTCGGACCCGACGTCGGCTTCATCGACTCCGCCCTGCGCTACACGTTCGATCGGTGCGTGATTGACCCGACACAAGTCGCCCTCGCCGGGTTCTCAGACGGCGCCTCGTACGCGCTGTCCCTCGGTCCATCGAACGGGGACCTCTTTACTCACCTGATCGCCTGGTCTCCTGGCTTCTCGAGTCCGGCGGACCCCATCGTCGGCATGCCTCGTGTGTTCGTTTCACACGGCACCGCTGACAACGTCCTGCCCGTGACCCTCAGCCGAGTCATCATCGTGCCCACGTTCGAGATGGACGGATACGGCATCGAGTACGCGGAGTTTGACGGTCGCCACGAGATGCCCCCTGCGATCGTCACGCAGTCTCTGGACTGGTTTCTGGGCGGGCGCGACTAAGCCACGGTGCTGCATCACGCATCGCCTTCTTGGGCTGCTCAAGGAACGATTGAATGTGAACGATCCCGTGAATCCGGTCTGGCGCAGGGTGATCGGGGTCGCGGCTGATATCAAGAATTTTGGAATACGCTCCGAAAGCCGAAACGCTCTGTATCTCCCGTACGCTCAGGCCCCAACGGGATTCATGTACCTCGTTCGATCCGACTTCACTCGTGAACCCCATCCGAGCAGAGGTGGCCGCACTCGATCCGGCGATTGCTCTGGCATCGCTGCAGCCCATGGAGGACGTAGTGTCTGCGACGCTCCAGGTGGACCGCCTCACCACGACCCTTCTCCGAGGATTCTCTCTCGTGACACTCCTTCTCGCCGTCGTCGGGTTGTACGGCGTCGTCTCTTGCAACGTCAGCATGCGCATGCGAGAGATGGGCGTTCTGATCGCTCTGGGAGCTCCCGCCGGAGACATTCGCTCCCTCATCCTGAAATGGGCCTTGGGCCTGGCAGCCGGGGAATCCTGATTGGCGCTGGCGGAGCTTTCGGGATGACCTGGCTCATGGAGAGCCTTCTGTTCGGGGTTGTCGCCACCGACATTCCCACCTTCGCGTTCGTCTCCGGATTGATGGCGTTGGCTGCACTAGCTGCGAGCCTCGTTCCCGCGATTCGAGCGACGCGTGTCGACCCGATCAAGATTTTGAAAGCGGAGTAAGATAATTTTTACTACTGAGCTGTCCGCACGTGCAGGTGGGCAGTGTGAACTCTGTGCGGCAACGGGCGCCGATGTCCCATTCTCCGTCGGCCCGGACTCAGCCGACGCAATCGCTACGAGCGTCCTACTCTGTTCAACCTGCCAAAGCCAGCTCGACGGATCCGAGCCGCTCACAGCAGACCACTGGCGATCCCTCACTGACACGATGTGGAGTCAGGTGCCGGTGGTGCAGGTCATGGTTTGGCGTACGCTGCGGCGCCTCCGTCACGAGGGCTGGGCGTCAGAGGCCCTCGATATGCTCTACCTGAATGACGACGTGCGTGTGTGGGCCGAATCAGGTGAGCAGGACCCGGAACCCGATCTCACGGGAAGCCTCGTACACAGGGACGGCAATGGCGCGGTGCTCTCAGCCGGAGACACCGTGACGTTGATCAAAGACCTGAGCATCAAAGGGGCTGGCTTCACAGCAAAGAGAGGAACCGCCGTGCGAGGCATCTCACTCGTGCAGGACAACGCGGGAACTATTGAGGGCCGAATCAACGGCCAGCAGATCGTGATCCTGACAGAGTTCGTCAAGAAATCTAGATAGGGTCGAGTGACGTTCACATTCCGAGCGACCCAGAGATCTCGCTAGCGACCCAGTCGATGTCCTCGACCTCGCGTCGAGACTCGAGAGCTGGTGCACCCGCTCCATCTGAGAACTGACCCAGGGCCCAGGCGGCATGGGCTCGAACGAGTGGCTGGCCGTCATTCAGCGCCCGGGACAGCGGTGCGAGGGCGTCCACCGCCGCGACGGAATCGGTCGCTGCCCAATTTCCGAGAGCCACGCAGAGGTTTCGTAGCATTCCCTTCCGTCGAGGTCGAGCGAGCGGGGACTCGGCATACGCGCGCTGGTAGGCCTTTTCAGACATATCGAGAAGTGAATGCGCAAAATCCACGAGGCGCGGTCCATCGAGCCCAGCGCGCGCGGCATAGGCAGGCTCGCTGGTCGGCGCAGCGAATTTAGCATTCCAGGGACAAACCTCTTGGCAGATATCACAGCCGAACACCCGATTCCCCATGAGTGGGCGTAGCTCGAGGGGAATCACGTCACGGAGCTCGATGGTCAGGTAAGAGATGCACCTCCGCGCATCGATGACCGGTGCGCCGTCGGCGTCGCGTCCAAGCAGCGCATCCGTCGGACACGCATCGATACAGGCGTTGCAGCTCCCACAATGCTCTTCCTCGAAGGGCCCGCTAGCCGGCAGTTCGACATCGACCAGCAGGAGTCCGAGAAGGAACCAAGAGCCACGCCGGGGATCGATCAGGACGGTGTTCTTCCCGAACCATCCGAGTCCCGCTCGACGGGCGAGGTCGCGCTCGAGAATCGGCCCCGTGTCGACATAAACGCGCGCCTGCACGGAGTCGCCAGCCGGTCCCGACCTGACTTCATCCTCCAGCCAAGCCTGCAGGGCGAGAAGCTTATTCTTCAAGACGTGGTGATAGTCCTCACCACGCGCATACCTGGCCACGACGCCTCTGGCAGGATCCCCGGCCCGAGCGGGGTCGTCCTCGTGGTAGTATTCGTGTCCGACCACAACCACCGACGCCACCGTATCCATAGTGCCCCGAAGGTCGGCCCGCCTCGCCACCGAATCCTCACGGGCCAGGTAGCCCATCCCGCCGTGCCGCTCCCGAGCCACCCAGTCGGCGTAGTAGGGCATGTGAGCACTCGGCTCTGCACCGGCGACGCCGAAGAGAGAAAGGCCGAGAGCGCGGGCCTTCGCCTCGAGGCGCGCGGTCAGTTCGGGCGGCGGCGTCATCCCCACGCCGTGCCACAGACCTCACACGCTATCTGCCTCATGCGGCGTCCGCGGGATCAGCGACCTCGTAAACCCTGCCCTTCCACTCCACCGTGCGGCCCCGCCTCCAGGAGCGTAGGAAGATCCATGCGGAGACGCCCGCCCCGAGCGGATAGAGCCACCCATACCGTGCCTGCGCACCCATCCGCCTGGTGAACCAGCTCCACATAGCGACGCTGATCAGATACGCGCTAACGGCCCACACGAGCACGCCCGCCTCGACCGCAATCTGAGCGGCGTCGGACATCACCTGCTGACCTCCCACATTCAGATCGACCCCTCCGAAGGTGAATCCTCCACCGGCCGCCCACAGAGCGAGCACCGTCGAAGGTAGCATCCAGAACGCCACACCACCGGCGAACGCCAGCGGCGCCACGATGGAGCGAAGTCCGCGAGGCAAACTCAGTTGCCCCCCGATCATGAGGTTCTTCGACCATCCCTCAATGAGATCATCCAGTGACCGATACATCCGGGTCGCGAAGTCCGTCTCCGCGCTTCGAATGCGCAGTTGAAGCCCAGTCCGCTTCACATGCTGCGCCATCGCAAGGTCTTCGACGACCTCTCCTTTCACTGCCTGATGCCCCTCAAGCCGGTCGTAGGCCTCCCGCGTGAAAAGAAGATACTGGCCGTTGGCGACAGCATCCCTCCACTTCGCGTTCTTCGCGGCTCTCTCGAAGTCGGGGAAGCGAAGAAGCATGGCGAAGAAAATCTGCGGCTGAACCAGACGCTCCCAAAACGAGGCCATGATCTGGCGTCCCACGATCGTGAGCAGGTCCGCGCCCTCTTCCTCAAGGCCGGCGACGGCACGGCCCAGCAACCTGGGGCTATGCGTCGTGTCCGCGTCGGTAAACAGGAGCAGGTCCCCCGTGGCGACCTCTGCCCCCTGCCAGCATGCCCAAGGCTTTCCGAGCCAACCCTCCGGAAGAGAACGTCCGTCGAGGACCGTCACCCTCGGCTCGACCTCGCCCGGCGGACTCTCCTGAGAAAAGGCGCCACCTTCGACGCCCCGGGCCAAATTCGCAGTGTTATCCTCACTCCGATCATCAACGACGATGATCTCGAGCGGCCGATACTCTTGAGCCAGAAGCGAGGCAACACACGCCTCGATGTTCAGTGTCTCATTGCGGGCCGGCACGATCACGCTGACCGATCGTCCGGACTCGGTCGACTCGCCTTCGCGCGGCGCCTCAGACGGTGGAGGCAGCTCGGCGGGAAATCGCGCGACGAATCGCGCGAACACGAACAGCCCCAGCCATGGCAGTGAATAGAGGAGCGGAGTCAGATCGGGCACGGACACGGGAATCGGCGAGTATCAAGGAGACTCATACTGAAGCTAGTGCCGGATCGGGACCGGTAGCGACAGACCGGTAGCGACAGACCGATCACACAACGTCCCTTGGCGCTACGTTCGCGTGCCCACTCATCCTTCGACATACAGGCCGCTACGCGTGACCGACTTCGAACAGATCCGCTCAGAGTTCCCCATTCTCGAGCGAAAGACCTACATGAACTCGTGCTCGCTCGGGGCCCTCTCCCGTCGTTCGGAAGCCTACCTCGGCGAGTTTACCGAACACTGGCATGAGATGGGCGCGTCGGCCTGGTATCGGCACTGGCTCGGTCGAGTCGAGGACCTGCGCGGACGGGTCGCCCTCTTCCTAGGTGCCACACCCCACGAGCTCGCGCTCCTTCCATCTACCTCGACAGCCCTCGCCGCAGTGACCGAGTCTGTCCGGAACGGTGACCGCAATCGGGTGATCTGCACCGAGCTCGACTTTCCCACGCTGGCATACCAGTGGGCCGTGAAGCCGGAAATTGAGCTCGTCGTTCTGCGGTCGGAAGACGGCATCAGTATCGACCCACAGCAGTACGCCGACGTCGTGGATGAGCGCACCCTCTACATCGCGACGAGTCACGTCTTCTTCACGACGGGCTACGAACAGGACCTCACCGCTCTGGCGGACATCGCACGGGACGCCGGGGCCATGTCCCTCATCGACGGCTACCAGGGCGCGGGCCAGGTAGAGCTCTCTCTCCCCGAAACGGGAGTCGATTTCTATACCACGGGACCCCTGAAATGGCTCTGTGGAGGGCCAGGCCTCGCGTACCTGTACGTGCGCGACACCCTGGTGGGGCAGCTCGAACCGCGACTCACGTCATGGTTTGCGACAGAACGTCAGTTCGATTTCGACCTTGAGGGCTTCAGCTATCGACCCGACGCCCGTCGCTTTGAGCTCGGCACACCCGCCCTGCCGACGGTCTACACGTCCCTCGGCGGCCAAGAGATCATTGACGAGATCGGAATCGAGGCAATCGTTGCTCGGAATCGTGTGCTAACCGACCGAATCATCGCTCGTGCGGAAGGCGCTGGCCTTCGCCTTCGCCTCGCAGATCCGGATCACCGGACCTCCATCGTCATGATCCATCATGATGATCCGCCCGGAGCCATCAAGTATCTCGCCGAACACGGGGTGATCGTTGACTATCGACCAGGCTTCGTGCGCGTGAGCCCCCACTTCTACAACACCGAGGCCGAGGTCGACCGCTGCATCGACGTTCTGGCCCAGTACTCCTGCTGACAATCGCGACCAAGCCACACGGATCCACCGAATGAAGACCGCCCTCCCGACCCAGCCTCGGTCGCCAGCGCCCCACCTTGATCCTCGGGACCCTGCTCCTGCTGGTGATCTCCGTGACGGCGTTCGGCCAGTCCGACGGAGTCCAGATCGAACAGGCGCTCGTCGACGTTTGAAACGCGATTAAACAAGGAAACATCTCGAACTGGTCGGTGTCGAAAGCCGGACGACGGGCTACAACGGCATCAAGACAGAGATGCATCACACTGAGGTCACCGTGCGGGGCGACACCGCCTGAGTCACGCACTGTTGGCCGGACGGGCCAGCCCTTGGCCGTCCTTGAACTAGACCTTCGGAGCCCACCGATCCGAATCGCGAACTCGATACTTCTCTAGCACCTGTTCCAGGGCTGAGTCGAGCTCGATCCCCTGTTCGTTGGCAATCACGAGAAGTACGAACAGCACGTCCGCCAGTTCAATCGCCAGATTCTGATCAGGCTCATCGGCCTTCTTCGTCTTGTGACCGAACTGGTGGTTCATCTCGCGAGCGAGCTCGCCGACCTCCTCGATCAACCGGGCCAAGTTCGTGAGCGGTGGCCAGTAGCCCTCTTCGAACTGAGAAATCCAGCTGTCGACTCGGGCCTGCGCATCTTTGAGCGTCAGGCTCCCGTCCCCCTCTGACGTCACGTCTTCGTCAGTACTGGCCCCGTCGGCGCTCACGGCTCCAAGACCAGCTTCCCGAAGATCTCGCCCTTCTCGAGAGTCTCGTGCGCGCGACTCGCATCCTTCAGAGGCATGATCTCCTGAATCACCGGATCGAACACGCCGTCGAACACGAGTCGCATCACCTCGCGGAACTCCTGCGGCGTACCCATGGTGCTGCCCATGATCTCGAGCTGTTTCCAGAAGACGAGTCGAAGTTCCGTAACACCATGGGACCCCGTCGTTGCTCCTGACGTCACAAGCCGACCGCCTCTCGAGAGAGCTCGTAGGCACTTCGGCCAGATCTCCTCGCCGACCGTATCGAACACGACGTCGACGCCCTGCTTGTAAGTATCGCGCCACACCTCGCGTGAGAAGTCGACCTCATGGCGGTCGTAGGCGATGTCCGCACCCAGGGCCTTGATCCGAGTCACGTTCTCAATCCCACCGGTAACGGCAAACACCTTCGCTCCGGCTCTCCTCGCCACCTGCACGGCGGCCGTGCCGACGCCACCGGAAGCACCTGTAATCAAGATCCGTTCCCCTGCCCTGAGTCGCCCCCGTGTGATCAGCGCACGCCATGCAGTGACAAATACAAGGCCTGCGGCCGCGGCCTCAGCCGCCGGGAAGTCGCCGGGTATCTCGAGGAGGTTCTCGGCCGGAACAACCGCGTACTCCGCGAAGCCTCCTTGGGTGTGCTCCCCAATAATCCGGAAGGGAAGCTCCTCGAACGAATCCCCTCGATCCTGACCCTCGTACCAGTCGTAGCCGAGGGAAGGATCCACGACGACACGCGTACCGACCGGGACATCCTCCGCACTAGGTCCGACGGCATCCACCACACCAGCGATGTCAGACCCGCCGATGTGCGGCATCGGCGTCTCGATCGGGAGGCCTCTGCGCACCCACAGATCAAGATGGTTCATGGCCGCGGCATCGACCTTCACACGCACCTCACCTGGTCCCGGTTCGGGGATCGGCACCTTCTTGATCACGACGACCTCCGGACCTCCGCAGTCCTCGAAAACAGCGGCACGCATCATTCTTGGCATCGAGTCACCTGAGAAACGGGATCGAACGGCAGTGACAGTCTACGGGATCGCCGAGCGTTGTTCTAGCTTCTGCGCCATGGTGGACGACGACACAACACTGGGCGGCTACTTCCGCGTACATGATCGCCCTCCCGCGTTCGAGGGGTCGGACGGGCATCCGTACACCGTGTCGGTCGAAACCGAGAAGACTGGCAACCTCAGATCCCCGGTCGAAGGCTTCCTCGTTTTCCCGCGATGGGCGCAAAGCGGTGTAGGCATCGTCGGTCATGTGGAGACTGCGATCCTCACGCAATCGGCGTCGGTCGAAGACGCGACCGACACGATCGGCCGCCTCACTCTGTACGAAGTCCACGCGCTCCTCGAGGACGCGGTCAGACGATCGCTGCAGGCAGACGCCGAACGGACGAGTTCCGAGTCGGCCGCGGACAAGGAGGCGGCGACCGATGGCTGAGCCATTCCTGCGAATCACCGAGATCTTCCATTCGATTCAAGGCGAATCGACCTGGGCCGGGGTACCCTGCACGTTCGTCCGACTGACGGGCTGCCCACTACGGTGCACTTGGTGTGACACTGCATACGCCTTCCACGGCGGCAGTCGGATGACCTTCGACGAGATCGTCTCCGAGGTGAAGAGCCACTCCGCGACAATCGTGGAAATCACCGGCGGCGAACCACTCGCGCACCCGGGAGCGGTCGATCTAGCGACCCTCCTCCTCGACGAGGGCTTCACGGTTCTCCTCGAAACTTCTGGGGCCTTCGACATCTCACCTCTGGACGACCGCGTCCATCGGATCATGGACCTGAAGTGTCCGGGCTCCGGAGAGTCCAAGCGGAACCTCTGGAGGAACCTCGCCCATCTCGGCCCCCGAGACGAAGTGAAATTCGTGGTCAAGGACCGAACCGACTACGAGTGGGCTCGTGATGCCATACGCGAGCACGGGCTCGACGACCGGGTGCGAACGGGGACGCTACGAGCGCTCCTCATGTCTCCGGTGTGGGGTGAAGTCGACCTCGAGGCGTTTGCAGCCTGGATTCTCGAAGATGGCTTGCCGGTCCGCTTTCAGGTCCAGGTGCACAAGCTCATCTGGGGGGCGAAGGCGACCGGCGTCTGATGTCAGGGGCTGCATTTGACACCCGGTTCTCCGCACTTCGCAAAGCACTCAGAAAGAGCGGCACCCCTCGATCGGATCATCCAGGTCCTGTCACGAACAGGATGGAGGCGGCAGTTGCAATGGTTGTCCGCGGCGAACCTCAGCTCGACTTCCTCCTGATCAAGCGCGCGACCTCGGAACGAGATCCGTGGTCCGGCCAGATGGCGTTGCCTGGCGGACGCTGGGAGAGAACCGACTCCGGCCTGCTTCATACCGCACGCAGGGAGACGATGGAGGAGACCGGGGTCAACCTCGAAATCCACGGCTCACCACTAGGCCGACTCGAAGACGTAACTCCGTCTAGCACCAGACTGCCCCCCATGCGCATCGCACCCTTTGTATTCGGGGTGCCGGCCGGAACCGAGGCAGAAGTGGCGAGCCCCGAGGTCCAGAGCGTCCACTGGATCCCTCTAGATGTCCTGCGTGCTCCCGAGACCAGCACCGACGTCCGCATCCAGCTCCCCGGTCTCGATAAACGTTTCCCGAGCTACCATGTAATCGGCGAACACGTCTGGGGCCTGACCCACCGAATCCTCACAGGCTTTCTGGACCTCTACCCGTCCTGACCCCGTCCGGTGAAACCCCACCAGCAAACTCGTCACACCTCAGTCACGCCATTCCGCAATAAACACATTCGTATCCGATGTATCTCCATTGTTCCGGTTCGAACCGAATACGAGGTAACGCCCGTCCGGGCTGAATACCGGGAAGCCATCGAAGCCCTCAGAGTGCGTGACCTTCTCCATGCCCGTGCCATCGAGATTGATCATGTAGATGTCGAAGTCACGGCCCGAGTCATCTTCGTGGTTCGAGCTCCAGAGAATTCTCTCCCCGTCCGGGTGCCAGTAGGGCGCGAAATTGGCACCGCCAACGTCCGTGACCTGACGGACGTTCGAACCGTCCGCATCCATCACATATATCTCCAGCTCGCCGGGGCGCAGCAGCCCCTGCTCCAGCAGGCTCATGTAATCGCTGGCCTCATCACTTCCCTCTTCCGGATAGTGTGCACGCCAGATGATCTGCGATCCATCCGGGGAGTAGAACGCGCCACCATCGTATCCGAGGCGGTTTGTCAGCTGAACGACATCGCTCCCGTCCGGATTCATCGCGTAAAGATCGAGGTCACCGTTGCGGACACTCGTAAACACGATGCGATCACCAACCGGCGAGAACGTCGCCTCAGCGTCGTAGCCATCCTCTGTGGTCAGCTGACGCAGGTTTGAACCGTCGACGTTTGAGACCCAAACGTCGTACGAGTGGTAGATCGGCCACACGTAGCCCATCGAAAAATCGGGGTTCGGCGGGCATGACGCATCGTGGTGGTGCGTCGATGAATACAGGATCTGATCGCCGTCAGGATAGAAATACGAACACGTCGTACGACCCTCCCCGGTGCTGACCATGCTTGTCTCGGCCGTGTGCGGATCGAGAACGAAAATCTGATCACACTCCGTGCCGGGCTTCTTGGCCTGGTAGATCAGCTGCGATCCGTCGAACGCCCAGTAGGCTTCAGCGTTCTCGCCACCCAATGTGAGCTGACGCACATTCTGGAGATGACCCTCGCCCTCATATGTGAGGGGGGTATCGCCGGCAAGGTTGGCCGCGGGACCCATGGCCTCGGAGGATGTATCTTCTGCTCCCCCGCTAGATTCGCACCCAATCGCAACGACTAAAAGAGTCGCAACAGCAAGCATTCGATGAGTCACAACAAACCGTCCTGGTTAACAACGTTTTCGGCGACACTGGCCCGGTCGCTTGTGACAGCTGGCCAGCTCGCTGCTAGTCCTGCCCCGACCCGACGGTCGTCACGGGTGACGCTGTCGGGACGATGGCTCATGTCCGGCACCTCTCCGATGACCGGCTCGAAGGCCGCGCCGTCGGCACCGCGGGGGCTCGATGTGCTGCAGACTACATTACGGCCCAATTCCGTAACATCGGCCTGACCCCAGCGGGATCCCAAAGTAACTACTTCCAGTATTTTCCCATCCGTAAAGCTGCGGAGTCGGGCTCCGAAAATTCTTTCATCATTGGGGCGACAACATTTTCGGTCGGGACAGACTGGATGCCGTTCGGCTTTTCCGCCAGCATCGGCCTCGAAGGCACCCTGATCTTCGGTGGTTACGGACTCAGTAGTCCCGGGAATCCGCAGGACGAATACACTCGGCTAAACATCTCCAGGAAAGTGGCCGTGCTCGATTGGGGAGACCCCGATGCGCCTCAGGGCGGCGAGGCGCGAAACGCCCTCGGAATTCCAGTAGTCATCGTACGAGGGGACCTCGCGAATGATGTGCGCGCTGCGGCTCGCAATCTAAGATCGCCACGACGGTATCTCCGGAAGTGGTCGAGGCAAACGTTGATGCTTCGTTCCAGTTCGGCTCCTTCGCGGGTAACGGCGCGATCGCCATCTACACTCGGTAGAAGCTGAATGCCGGGGCCTGAGCCCCAAGCTAGATCGACGCGGTAGGACGGGCCCGCCCTGCCGCGCCCACCCTCAGGACTTCGTCGCCTCGAAGTGCGCGCCAGCGATTGATCCTGCGAAATCTGTGAGCGTCGATTCCTCATCTGGGTTCTGTCTGATGAAGTCTTGGACGCCGGGGTCCGTGAGGATGTAGCTCGCGGGGTAGAGCTTCTCCTCCGTAATCCGCACGTCAGCGAAGCCCGCGTCGCGGAACTGCTGCATGTACGTCTCGCGGTAGGTGGGCAGGCAGGCGGCCACCGCATTCAGGTCGCCCTGGAGGACCAGAGGCACGGGTAGGTCCGAGACCATGTCCGAGACCACGACTCGTCCGCCCGGCTTGAGGACGCGGTACGCCTCCGCGAGCACTTTGTCTTTTGCGGTGCTCAGGTTCAGGACGCAATTCGAAATGATGACGTCGACCGTCCCGTCTGCGACGGGAATTGCCTCGATCTCACCGAGCCGAAATTCGACGTTGTCGTAGCCGGCCTTGTTCGCGTTCGTCCGAGCGCGATCGATCATCTGAGGTGTCATGTCCACGCCGATGACCGTGCCGGAGGCTCCGACCTGGTTCGCGGCCAGGAAGCAGTCGATGCCCGCGCCGGACCCGAGGTCGAGAACGGTCTGACCTTCTTTGAGGGATGCCAGGGCAGTGGGGTTACCGCAGCCCAAGCCGAGATTGGCGTCTTCCGGGAGGTCAGCAAGCTCGTCTTTCGAGTAGCCGATGATCTGGCTGATGTCCTCCGCCGGGCTGGCCGTATCGTCTCCGCAGCAGGAGGGTTCGCAGCATCCAGAGCCTTCTGTGGCAGCGCGCGCGTAGCGGTCGCGGACGGCCTGTTTCTGTTCCGTCTCGGTATGTGTGGCACTCATGAATTCTCTCCAATTAGTTTGATGCTGCAACTAGTTGTGTCAAAGAAAGAGCTGACGGCGCGCACTCCGATCAGCTCACCACGCAGCAACTACCACCCGACACCTCGACCCGCGCCGAAAACGAACGGCCGAGCCTGGCGACAAGCCGAGTGATTGCCGAACGAATCTCCGGGTCGAAATCAGAGAGCATGTCAGCGTACTCGATCGTTTGGTCCTGCTCGATCTTCTCGAAGATCTCGACTCCCATCTCCGTTGGGACCAGATGCACAACGCGACCGTCCTCAGCGTCTCTCTCTCGGACGAGCAGGCCCTTGTCCACCATACCGTTTGCGATGCGGCTGGCAGTGCTCTTGTCCAAGTAAAGATGCGCGGCGAGGTCGTTCACCGTCATGGCACGAGCTTCTACGATGCCCTTGAGCGCGTAGCACTGGCTCACGCTGATGTCGTAGCAGCACGACCGGTCCCGGTCCCGGAACTGGATCACGCGGAGCAACTCACTCAAAGCACCTGACAGATGCAGTGCGTCTTCGAGCAGCGCTGGATCCACTGTGGGCTCCAGGATGGGTAGGGCGGTGGAGCCGCTCTTTGGGGTGTCGATAGTAGTTGGCATACACAACTATATATCGATGAAGATATTTGGGTCAACCCTTGGGGGTGGGTGCGGCTAGCGGTGTCTGGTGAGGGCGTTCCTGATGACCACAGTCCGGGCCTGCTGTCCAGCTGCTGAACTCTGCCCGCCGACGAACACGAAAAGATCTCCATCAGGGTGGAAATCCCAGTTCGTTAATGTCGTGGCCGTGCTTCCCGGATCGGATCCAAGCCTGCGGGACGAGTACGTGATCATTGTCGAACGCGACGGAGAGCGGCTGCGCCTGAACATCACGCTCGGAGAACTGCGCTAGCAGCCAGCCTGGCTGGCTGGCTGGACCTACTCTCCTAGCAGGTCCAGCTGGCCTCCCTTAACGCCGGGGCCGTCGTTCGGCCCGTCGTCCGCCGTGTCGTTCACGCTCGGTATCGGTTCCCCAGCGGGTGCCCCACCGCGCCCCTGCGCGCGCGTGACTTCGACAACCCGATCTCCCCCATCCACCGCCGTGATACGCTTGCCCTGGGTTCGCCGACCCTGAATCGGTACGGAGTCTGCGGCGGCTCGCGTGACCTGTCCGCCTGCCGTGACGATCATGACCTCATCGGCTTCGACGACCTCAAGAGCACACACGATCGGCGCGTTCTGATCACCGCTCGGCATCGCGAGATTGCCCTGCCCACCTCTCTTCTGGAGAGGGAATTCCGAGATCTCCGTCCTCTTACCGAGTCCGTCCTCGCTGATCGTGAGCACTGTGGCATTTCGCCTGATCAGCAGCATACCAGCGACTCGGTCATCGCCCTTCAATGCCATCCCCCGCACACCGGCCGCGGTACGGCCAACCACACTGATATCATCCTCGGGGAAACGGATCGCTCGCCCTTCCCGGGACAGCAGCATGATCTCCGTTGTCCCGTCGGAAAGACTCACGTCCATGATCCCATCACCATCCTTCACACCGGCAGCCTTCACGCCTCCTGAGCGTGGGTTTGAGAACTCGGTGACCAGCGTCCGTTTCATGATACCCTGCCTCGAAAGGAAGACCAGGTAGCGGCCTTCGACCTTCAGGTCGTCGATCGGGATCATCGAAATGATCCGATCTGAACGGTCGGCTCCGTCGAGCAACGCGTAGATGGACTGCCCACGCGACGCACGTCCGCTTTCGGGAAGGTCCAGAACCGGCAGGAAATTGCAGTGCCCGCCCTCGGTGAACGCAAGAATCCATCCCTGTGTGCGGGCCACGAAGATCCGCTCCAGATAGTCGTCTTCGTACCGCTCCATGCCCGCGAGCGCCTTTCCGGATCCGACCCGGCGCTTGTAGAGGTGCATCGGGATCCGCTTCACAAACCCTTCGTGTGAGAGCGTGACCACGACGTCCTCGTCCGCAATTTGACCCACTACCTGAGGCATCTCGAGCTCCGCCTCGTCGTCGTCGAGAAGGACGGTCCGGCGCTCGTCACTGTACTTGCTCACGACCTCCCCGAGCTCCTCCAGCATGATCTGGAGCTGGCGCTCTTCAGAACCGAGGATCTCCCTGAGCGTTGCGATCAGGCCTTCGAGTTCAGCGAGCCGATTCTCGAGCTGGACTCTCTGGAGCGCAGTCAGTCGGGACAGTCGCATGTTGAGAATGGCGTCGGCCTGGATCTCACTCAGTCCGAAGCGATCCTGAAGGCGAACCGATGCTTCTGGGCGATCTGACGACGCCCGAATGATCCTGATCACCTCGTCGATGTGATCGAGTGCAGCCAGTAGCCCCCGGATGATGTGATTCTCGGCCTCGTGCTTCTCTAGGTCGAATCTGCTGCGCTTCTGTATGACCTCGAGCCTGTGGTCCCTGAACCGCTCGAGCATCTCCTTGAGATCAAACTCCTTCGGTTCTCCGTCATCGAGAGCCAGAAGGTGGGCACCGAAAGTCGTCTGGAGGCTCGTGCCTCGGAACAGAATCTTGAGCACCGCGGCTGCGTCGGCGCCACGCTTCAACTCGATCACGAGTCGAATGCCGTCCCGGTCGGTCTCGTCCCGAATGTCCGAAAGGTCGTCGACCTTGCCCTTCTTGGAGAGGCCCGCGATCTGCTCGATCAACTTGGTTTTGTTGACCGTATAAGGCAGCTCAGTCACGATGAGCTGCTCCTTCCCGCCCCTCAGTGCTTCCTTCACGACACGGGCCCGCATGACCACACGGCCCCGACTCGCCTTATACATCTTATCAATGCCCTCTCGCCCAACGACAAAGCCGCCCGTCGGGAAGTCCGGCCCCGGGATATGGCGCATCAGATCATCAACCGAACAGTCCGGGTCGATGACGAGCTGACGGATCCCGGCCGCGACCTCCGCGAGGTTATGCGGAGGGACATTCGTACTCATCCCAACCGCGATTCCCGAGGATCCGTTGATCAGAAGATTCGGGAACCGACTGGGGAGAACCGTGGGCTCTTCACGCTGATTGTCGAAGTTCGCCTGAAACAGGACTGTTTCTTTCTCGATATCATCCAGGAGTTCTATGGCCAGAGCCTGGAGTCGCGCTTCCGTGTACCGATACGCTGCGGCCGGATCTCCGTCGATGGATCCGAAATTTCCCTGACCGTCGATCAGCGGGCGACGAAGTGAGAAGTCCTGCACCATCCGCACCATGGCGTCGTACACCGCCGAGTCACCGTGGGGATGAAATTTGCCGAGCACATCTCCGACGACCGCCGCGCTCTTTTTGTAAGGGCGATCGGGAGTGAGGCCCATCTCATACATCGCATAGAGAATGCGCCGATGCACGGGCTTTAAGCCGTCACGTACGTCGGGGAGCGCTCGCTGGACGATGACGCTCATCGAGTAGTCCAAGAACGACTCCCGCATCTCTTCTTCGAGGCTGCGGGGAAGAATTCGTTCCCGCTTGGAGGCCGTAGCCATTCCGTCTCCGGTAGTGCAATTCGAGGGTCCGCGGCACGGGCCGCAGATGGATCACGCGAGGCGAAAACCCGGAAAACCGTGTCAGGGGGTGCCGCGCGGCCCTAGCTTCTATCAATTGGCGGAGGGCCGCAAGCCGAGCATCATCGGAGAGGGCATGCTTCCAGCTGAAGATGCGGAAAGGCTTCCTCCTCGAAGCCTCTATCCGTTCTGGCTGATGCCTCGCTCAAGAAATCATGTCCCTCAGCGTCTCTCCAAATTCTTCCGCCATCGTCGGGTGTCCATGACGATTCGCTGCTGCGATTCCCGTTCTATACGCTTCGGCGGCCTCGTCATCGCGGCCCATCTCGCGTAACGCCGACCCCAGCCGACCCCAGCCATTGCCCTCGTCATCCGTCCCATCGAGATAGACGCGGAGCGCTTCGGCACCCTCCTCCGTGCGGCCGGAATTCAGGTACTCGAGCGCCAGCCCAAACCGAAGTCGTGAATCATCGGGACGGTTCCCGACCATTCTTTCCAGTGCGGCCAGGCGATCAGAGGAGGTCATCGCTTTCTCAGGTGGAATTAATCAGGGAATTGAAACGAGGTGACTGCCTCAGCCGTCGGCGAAGTCCCGCTGACAATTTCGATGAGGACCTCCATCTCCGAAGCCATCTCGCCCAGTCGGTGAGCCACTGAGAAGACATGAGCGAAGTCGAAGTACGCAGCGACAGCTTCTTCGTCCGCCGCGTGCGTCGTGACCACAAGCGATTCCATTTCGATTCGGAGACATTCTACTATGACCCACACAGTGGCCTCGACGCTCCGAACCTCAGCGAGTGTCGAGAAAGAGATGTCACCATCGAGCCGGGGCAGCAGCGCCTCGACACGGTCCCGCTCAGCGGCGGGTGCGAGCACGGCTCCACGACCGGGTTCCTCTCGTTCGAGGAAGACTCGCGCACCTGACCGGAGTGCGGTCAGTTCTTCGTAGTTGAAGTGCAAGATCACCGTGGGCTCCTTGTGAGCTTCTCCTTCCTTCTACTAATCGGAGGGTCCTGTTGTTTCTGCAAGCGTTCCATTCCGTCACGCTTGCGCGTGGGCGCCTGCTGATTCAACGGTCAGTGGAATCGAAACGTGGTGCTCGTCATTCACGATGACGTCGAACGAGTATCGACCGCCAACGGGGAACACGAGCCCGTCCATGTTCAGGACGTGTGGCACGAGGATTCCCGATGTGATGCCGAGAGGCCCGGATGACAGATTCATCTCCCCGTCGACACGGACCACCTGCTTTCCATCCGGCGCCTTGAGCACGATTCCGACTTTGTGCTTGCCGACCTCATGGACCCCCGCGGAGAAGCGCAGGACCAATGCCATTCTGGGATGGCGAGTCGGAAACGAAGATGTACCCAGACGATCGAATATGCCGAGAATGTTGAGCTTTCCGGACCCATCGACGGTTGCGGCGTCCGCCAGCAATGCAAGATCTACTTCCATCAGACAGCTCCCTTCTGAGTGACGAGAAGCCTCTCACCAAGAGTGATTCCGGCGAACACATCAATGAGGATATGCGCGGCGATCGGTGGCCAGAGGCTCCCCGAAGCAATGAATGCATAGGCCAGTACGCCACCCACGATCGTGGTACGAGCGATCCCTAACCAACCTTGATACCCATGCATGATCCCGAAGACCAATGTCGTCAGTACGACCGCTCCAGGAAGCCCGATCAACGGAGTCAACAAAGGGATCGCATATCCTCTATAGGCGAGTTCCTCTCCAGAACCAGCCGCGACGGAAAGGGCCAGGAAGAGACGTCGCTCCTCCGGAGAACGGGGAAGGAGCTGCCGAAGCAGCGGACTGTCAAAGCCCTCGGTCATAACTGTGATCTGGCGGAACGCGAACATGATCAACAGTGAGGCGAGAGTGACGCCCACCGTCCATCCGAGGAACTCCGACGGCGGGATCGCAACGAGACCTAGGGCAGCGGCGCCCCCCTCGCGCGTGCCTACGAACCAGCACGCCGTAGCAATGAGCCCGAGCGTGAATATCGAGCTCCAGTACACAGGTAGTCGCTCGATCTGTACGTCGCGGATGAGCGGGATCTGAGCGAGGGAGAACGTCGGCACAGCGGCCAACAACAAAGCGAGCAGGATCGCATCAACCAAGGGTACCTGCGCAGCGTAAGTCAGGCCAAGCAGTACAGTCCAGAACAGCACGACCGCCAACCCATTGACGACCCCGTAGAGGGTCACCGGGACTCCACGGCCGCGAGTCCGAGGCTCTCGATCTTCTCGAGTGTGAGGCGGACGTCGCCCCACGTCGTCGCATGATTCAAAATGCAAAGCCGTAGAGAGTACAGTCCTCGGAGGCGCGTGGACGACATCATGGCCACTTTCGAGCCGATCACTCCCGCCTGTACCTCTATGTTGATCGTCTCCAGAACGGCGTCATCGAGTCCGCACCCCTTCGGGTTCACCCGGAAGCACACCACGCCGAGAGAAGCCGGATTCGCCATCTGGAGCACAGCGGAAGCCCGCACATAGGCCTCCGCCTCCGCCGCGAGCTCGATCCCCTTGCTGATCGACCGCCGGAAGGCAGCCACCCCGAAGGTCTGTATCGACATCCAAACCTTCAGCGCGCGGAAGGACCGCGTGAGTTGAAGTCCGCGGTCCCCGAAGTTGGGGTGCTCGGATCCCCACTGCGCATCCTGCAGATAATCCGGATGTACTGTAAAGGCCTCTTCGAGTTTCCGGACATCCTTCACCATCAGGCATCCTGCCTCGAACGGCTGGAAGAGCCATTTGTGTGCATCCATGGCGATCGAGTCGGCGCGATTCAGTCCGCGAAACAGTCGCTGCCCTTCCTCGCAAAGAATCGCAAAGCCGCCATACGCGGCGTCGACATGCATCCAGATGCCCTCAGCTTCGCAGAAGTCGGCCATCTCCTCCATGGGATCCACGGCACCCGTGTTCGTCGTGCCGGCGTTTCCGCAAACCGCGATGGGCGCGAACCCAGCGGCACGATCCTCGGCTACCATGCGCCTCAGGGCATCTATATCAATGCGGAAGAACGGATCGCTCGGGACCTTCCGCACGTGCGCAGGCCGCACGCCCACGATCGTCGCAGCCCGGCTCAGGGCGGTGTGGCTCTGATCGCTCATGTAGACGGTAGCCCGCTCCGGGGCGCCCGCCGCTTCACGTGCGGCGACGAAGGCGTCGAGGCTCGCCGCAGAACCTCCGCTCGTGAAGAGTCCACCCGCCGTATCCGGATAGCCGAGCCAGTCCCGAAACCAGTCGAGGACGACGACCTCGAGCTGGCTGGGGCCACTCGCTCCGAGCCAGGTCCCCTGGAAGGTGTTGTACCCGGCAGCCATGTAGTCAGCGAGCACACCCGGCCAGGTCGGCGAGGAAGGCACGAAGGCGAAGAACCTCGGATGGTCGACCCTGCCCGCGATCGGAAGAATCTCTCGAGCGGCTCGCTCAATGACCTCTTCGGGCGGACGTCCCTCCTCCGGCGGATCCTCTCGCATGAGAGGCTCGAGCTCGGCGCGAGACCCTCCGAGCCATGCGGCTTCATCCGGCAGGCCCTGAATTCGGTCCACAACGATCCGTGACACCTGGTCGGCCAATTCGAGCATTCGTTCCGGGGTGAGCTCAAGCTCGCTCCGTGGGCCATCTTCCGTCGGCGAGGTCATGCCGATAATCTTCCTTTCATGTTAGCAGAAACCAGTACCCGGAACGGCGTCACATATCGTGTCCTCGACGCGATGGACGCCCCACATACGGGCCGTATTCTACGCCTTCGTCTGCAGTCCGGCGAAGCGCCTTCCATCAAGTCACTCAAAGGCTCGGAACTCGTTGCGATTTCGCAGGAAGGTGATGAGTGCCGCTTCCTTATCCTGGGCTTTGCAGTCTTCGGCGGCAAAGCCAGCAACGACCGATTCGCGCGCACTGGACGTATCGACGTCCACGTTGAAGAGCTCGGCCCGGCGGGCCCGATCGGCCTTCGCTGGGAAGTCGCCAGCTAGGCGTTCCTACTCGTTCGCTCGAATGCCGGGCGGCTCCGTATTGAAAGTGTCGAGGAACCAGTCCCGATACTCGTCCGTCCGCCCAGGGTTCTGGCGTGCCCAATCTGCACGACTCACCGCAAATTCCCCCGGCCGTGCAGTGAATATAAAGGCGTCCAGGAACCCGGCCTCCTTAGCATAGGCCAGCTCATCGAGCGGACCAAACGGCTGCGTGTCGAATACCGTCCGCCCCAGGATCCAAGCGTCCGCAGCACGTGAAGTGATCTCACGCTCGAGCGTGTACCCTACCGCCGTCGGGGCGGTGGGAACCCAAAGGGACTGCCGGCCCATCGTCGACATCAGGTGCATGTGTCCGTAAAGCTGGTAGACCAGTGACGCATCGCCGCCGCCTAGCGAGAGCTGAAGCGTCACTGTGTCGTTACTGACCAGCATGCCCTCCCAAGGGAACACCTCCGCCAGAGTCGATTGAGTGATGACCCAGAAAGACGGGTCGTCGCTGATATTGGCCTGTTCGGCGGTCACCCATTCATTGACGACCTTCATCTCTTCGTAATCGGCCCGAATTCGGGCCCCGGAATGGATGATGATCGGCCGCGGACGGGGTAGCGTCGGCTCGGCCGCCGCGCACGCTCCCATGACCGCCAGTATCATCATAAGTCCAACACGGACAAGCAGTTTGCGCACCATGATACGGCGAGGAGCCGTGAGGGCGCTGCGATCGGCCTGGGGCCGGAATATCTTCAACCTTGACACTGAGGGTCCCGTGATCCGAATTGGTGTTACTGCTAACATATGCTACGTAAGGATAGTACCGTGCAAAGCACGCTCAATGACGACGTACGCAAGTTTCGCGCTCCACAGACGATGACACCTGATGAATTGGGCGACAGCCTCGCTCGACTCGTCTGGGAGAGCTTTTCAGATTTCGTCTCGAAAGAGGACGTCGAAACGCCGCTCGAAGACTTCGCCGCCCTATATGACGACGATGGGATCGCGCACCACACAGCCGAGGAAGCTTTGATCTTCTTCATGTGGGCGCATACACGTGGCGTACAGTTGGCATTTCTCGGACGCGCTCCTGACGAGCGCATCCGCGAAGGCCTCGATGCGCTGCACACCGCCGTCTTTGAGGACATGGTCGACAACGGCACGCCCAGGGTGCAGGTGCCGCTCTTCGAACAGCTCGTGAGCGCTCGCTATGCCGAATACCATCAGGCTGCCGCGCAGTCTGACAGAAAGCTCGGAACCGCTGTGTCCGCACATCTGCTCGGTGGAGTGATTCGTGATTCGACGTCTGCCGCGATTCGCGAGCGAGCGGTTGCAGTCGCCAACCCACTCCGTGATTTCCTGCAAGATGTGGAGCTGATCGAGGCCTAGGTCAGCTCCCTGCGCCTCGCCACTTCATCATTTCGAACGGAGACCGGCAGCCTCGGCACCAATAGGTGCTCACGGAAGCGTGCGACCCGAACGCGTTCATGATCTCCGTTTCGCGCTGGTCACAAAACGGGCATACCGGTTCGGTCGGAAGCGAATCAGGCGCCTCTTCACGGCGGTCGTCCCGGCTGAACGATGACGCTCTCGTCTCAGTGCCCACTTTCCCCTTCCGGGATGGCGGATCAATGGCCACGGCTCGTCTCGTCCTACTCGACGAAGAGCGCGCGATTACGGTCGCCGCGCGCCCGCTCGATCGCTTCATCATTTGGCTGCCCCATCGTGCGGCCCCGAGTCTCGTCCCAGTCGGCGGAAGCGTCGACAGAATCAAGGTCAACATCGACAAGCTTGGTGAACTCGCCGACACGGTCAGCGAATGCCGCAAGGCGCAACTCACGGTCCTCCAGGACACCCGCGTCAACGAGAGCGCGTGAACCGGCATCATCCGCTCCAACCCAGGCCACCATCGTCGGTAGCATCGAGTGTGTGGCGGCCGTCAGGAGATCCTTCGCCTCCCCACCGGCAGCCGCGAGGCGCTTGTACCAGGCGGCTCCGAGGCTCGCGTGAAATTCCTCCTCGGCAAGCATCTTCCACACCCGATTCCGCGCAGGCTCGAAGGCTCCACCCGCAAAGGATCTCAAGACCGAAGAGATGCCGCCATCTACCAGGACCATGGCAGCCACGACCGCGGCCCAGTCCGCCATTTCTTCGTCGAGCGCAGCCACGGACGCATACTCCGAAGCCTGGCGATCATGCTCCATCGGCACCGGATCCTTGCCCAGCCCCTTGAACATCGAGTACAGCAGACGAGCGTGCCCCCACTCGTCCTGCGCCATCGAAGAAGCCGCGATCCCGGTCTCGATCGAAGGGGCACCGATAGTCCAGTCAGAGTATCGGATCCCCATGAGTCGCTTTGAGTCCGCGAGTGTCAGGATCAGGCGCTCTAGCGCAACCCGGCTGGTCTCGTCCAAGGCGTCTACATTCAGGGGCTCGGTCATACGTCGGCCCTTCGAGCGTTTGCGAACACGCCCTCATCGCGGTTCACGGGAATAATCGCGGTACGTTCTACGACGCACATCTCGAACCACTTTTCCTCGTCGTAGGTCTTCCACGCATACACGCGCGCGGTCTCGTCGTCGAACGCATCGATGTATCCGATGTGCACGAGTTGATCGCCGCGGTCTTTCCGGGTGAACACGTCGTAAACGACCTCTCGCATCATCTCAGATTCTCTCTTCGGGTCAGCGAATCGACTCGGCACGTTGTTCGGCTCAAACGCCGATCCCGAGCAAGCGAAGCTTTTCTCGACCCTCTTTTGTGATTCGTTCGTTGCTCCACAGCGGGTCCCAGACTTCTTCGATCTCCACAGAGTCGATCCACAACTCCGATTCGAGACGGTCCGTGATATCCTCGCGGATGAATTCCATGCACGGGCACGCCGTAGCCGTGAACGTGAGGAGCACACGTGCCACTCCCTTCTCGACCTCAACTCCGTAGATCAGCCCCAACTCCGGCAGGCTGATCGGAATCTCCGGGTCGAGCACTTCGTTGAGCGCATCCCACGTCGCCTGCAAAACATCAGCGGGCATCACGGTCAGGGGCACTGACCAGATATCGCGTCCGCCGCTCTTGTGGACTGAGATGTGCGACGGAAGGCCGACGTCGAGACGACGGACAACGGGCAGTTCGGCGACACTCATGCGCCCGCTCCGGTCGCATCCATCATGGTCAGGCGACTTTGCCGTTGAACCAGCGCGAAACGTCCATGCGAGAACGCTGGACCGACTCCACGTAGATCTCGTTCATCGGGCCACGACCCTTCCAGCGAGCGAAAACGTCGTCCCAGCTGATCTCGCCCTCGTCGAACGCCCAGCGCTTCTCGGCGACGTCGTACTGACATGGGAACGGATAGTCGAGTACGTACTCACCCTTCACGGTGTCGAAGTGGGCAGGCGCCTTGAGTCCGAGTTCTTCACAGAGCGGGACGGTGGACGCCATCCAGACCTGCCGGAGCTGATCATTGGTCAGGCCCTTCAGCTTGTAGTCGAGCTGACCCGAGTGACGCTTGCGATCATCAGGGAGCCCGAACCACTCAATGGTCATCGGGAACATCCAGTCGACCGACTGCTGAACCATCTCCTTAGCCTCACCACCGGCCTTGGCCAACCGGCGCATCCACACCTCACCGTGCCGCAGGTGGAACGTCTCCTCCATATCGATCTTCACGAGCGCTCTCTTGAGCGGCGCGTATGACGTGTTCTGGTAGACGTCCGACAGAAGCGTGATGCCGGCTCGATCGAAGAACCCGTTCGCGACGACGAGGTCAGCCCAGTTGTCGAGCGGCTGGTCGAATCCATAGGGATGCTTGAACTCGTGTGGCTGCCTGCCGTACACGAGCTGCTCCTTCGACTCACCGATGTCCTCTAGAAGACGGTACGCGATGTTCGCGTGAGCCAGCTCGTCCTGGATGATCGCGTGGGCGGACACCTGCGTGTTGGTCGACGGGGCGTGTCTCGCCGCCATCCAGTAGGAAGGTGCGCTCATGAGCTCGGTATCGGCTTGCACCGTCAGCTGCACGCGAAGAGCCTTCCGATATCCCTCCGTCATGTCTTCGGGTCCTTCGACCATGTATCCGTCGTTGACCTTCTGCTTGAGCTCGTCTTCGGTGAATGGGCTCATGACTTCCTCGCGCGTATGACACTTTCGTCACGACAGACGAAAGAGTGTAATAAATGTATTCAGCTAGTCGCTGGCCTCAAGGGCTCAGAACGGTCAGAGCCCGAGAGATGCACGAATCAGCGGGCTGATCCGCTCCGGGGTCCACGGCGGATCGAAGGTCAGCTCGACCTCTGCGCGCTCAACGCCATCCACGCCCTCGATCGTCGTCTTTACGTCCTCGACAATCTGCCCCGCGACTGGGCACATGGGAGAGGTCAGGGAGATCGTCGCGTGAACGTCTGCCTCGGTGATCTCGATGTCGTAGATCAAGCCCAAGACCACCAGATCCAGACCCAGCTCTGGATCTTTCACAGTCTTCAGCGCGGTACGGACGTCCTTTTCGGTGACTGCCATTGTACTCATCCGCCTGTTCGCAGCGAGGGTTCACAATCCGTCGGTCCGAGGCGTGCGTTCAGCCCTGCCAACGGGGACGAGAAGATAACTAGATGCGCGGAGGGGTGACGCAGGTGTCACGGCCGCACTCACGTCTGACCGATCTGCACCTGTGGTCGGCGTCAGCTCCAGTTGACCGAGAAATTTTGTCAGCGCGTTTCACGAATTCGACACAAATCAATCCACGATAGTGGGCGCGACGGTACTGACAGTATCGCGATGAGTGTCGGTCAGAGCCACAAGCTGCTCGTCCCGACCGAGCACAATCATCTTGGACTCATAGGTCCGGTCTCCATCCTCACCCAGCGCAGGTGCGCGCGCTGAGATCCCCGGCCTTTCCTCTCCCACGAACGATCACTCCGGTCACCGGTCCGGCATCTACCCAAGCAGTCGAACCGTATCCCTAGCGAGGGTTCTAGGAGCGCAGACGCCGCGCGAGCGCCCTTACCGGTGCACGCCGCTCTCCCGTCGTACATACTTCCGAAGCATCCGTGGGCCAACCTCTGCTCCATACACGTTCCCGAAGGCATCCACGGCCACTCCCTCGGCTGCGCTAGTACCGGAGTTGTCGGGATCCGACTCAGGATCGGGAATGAACGCAGTCACGAAGCCTGTGCGCGCAGACCCGATGTAGATCCCACGGCGCCACCCGGCGTTTCGGCCCGTATTCGACTCCGAGTCGGCTGAGTAAAGCACGTCGTTCTCGTCGATGAATAGACCGCTTGGGCGACCGAACTGGTGCCACGTCTCGAGGTGCTCCCCACCCTGAGTGAAGATCTGCAGCCGGCTGTTGGCCCGATCGCCGACGAACAGCCGACCTTGCGAATCCATGGCAAGCGCATGTGGGTCCTGGAACTGCCCATTGCCCGTGCCTGTCTCTCCCCACTCCATGAGGAAGTTGCCCTCCTCATCGAACTTCACGACTCGGTTGTTTCCGTTCGCGTGGTGCCCATCGACCACGAAGATGCTCCCATCCGGAGCGACGAGCATGTCCGACGGTCGGAGAAACTGCGTGCGGCTGTTCCCCGGATTGCCTTTCTCTCCGAGGCGCATGAGCACTTCACCCTCGGGACTGAATTTTATGATCTCATGCCCTCGGCCCGCGGGCTCAGGACCGTATCCCACAGCATCCGCAATCCAAACGTTGCCCTCGCGGTCCACATGTAGTCCATGCGGCCAGTAGATCATGCCACCGCCAAAGCTCGTCATCAGGTTGCCGTCGAGGTCGTAACGCAGAATCGGATCGACGTTCGAATCGGCACATGAGTTAGCCCCACAACGATCAGCGACCCAGATCGACATCCCGTCGGGCGCCGGATAGATCGCACTCGTCGAGCCCCAGGTTCGACCATCTGGAAGCTCAGCCCAAACCCCGGCCACGGTAGCATATGGGTTCGGCGAGACCATCTGGGCGGTCCCTTCGGCCGGAAATTGGCAGAGCAACAGGGCGGCAAGTGCAAGTCCAGTCATACCGTGGCGCGGAGCGAACATCGATGAGACTCCAGTCATGAATCAAGCTGAGGGCCTCAGGTTGTCATCCTCTAGGCCTCCGCGCCAGCCTGAATCGACTCGTCGTCGGCCCCCGCCGAGTCCCCGCCCTGTCCCGCACCCTCCAGTCTCCCGAAACCCGCCTTGAGCAACCAGAGCACGCCGGCGATCACGAGAAGTAAGGCCATCCACCTCATGAGCATGACGCCGAAGGAGACGTTCAGCACCGGAGCAGAGAAGTCGTATTGAAGCAGCGCCCCACCCCTTTCCAGCATCCAGTGCCAACCTGTATGGGCGAGAAGTGCCGACAGCGCCACGACGCCCATGACCGGGGGCAGCCAACGCCTGAACAGGAGTTCGAGCACCGGGATAACGAGCGCGAGCACGAAGAGTTGACCGAACTCGACACCGAGGTTGAAAGACAGCAGTGAGGTGACCAGGTGGGCACCCGCGAACTGAAGAGACTCCGACAGCGCAAAAGAGAAGCCAAATCCATGGACCAACCCGAAGGCGAAGGCCACCATCCACCGATTGCGAAGCGTCGAACCGACAATGTTCTCGAATGCCATGAACACGATCGAGAGCGCAATGAGAGTCTCGATCAGCGGAGGAAACCACAGCGCGTTAGGCGCCATGCCCAGGGCCGCCGCGATCAAGGTGATCGAGTGCGCCACAGTAAAGGCCGTTACAATCGGGACGAGGGCCCGGAAGCGGCGAATCGGAATGACCAGACAAAGCAGAAACAGGAGGTGGTCGATTCCGTCCAAGATGTGCTGGAATCCGAGGACGATGAACCGCCACGCCGCCTGGTGCCATCGTGGATCGAGCCGCACGAGACCGGGGAGGCCGGAGAACTGGAACGCCCGCTCGGCTCCCCCAGCGGGCTGGAACCGGAGCACCGTTATGGTCCGAAGTCCGAGATGCCCCAGACCTGACTCGATTGAAAAATCAGACTGCTCAGATTCGATAGGCCACTCGAGGAGAACGTCCACCATGGCCTGTTGAGGCGGCAACTCAATGCCCGCAGGCAGCACGCCCGATCGTAGGTTGGCAAGCGCCCGGTCATAGGTAGCAAACGCCCTGTCACCAGGGCTGGATACCCGGACTTCTGTCGCAGTGGGGCGACCCAGGTCTTCGCCGTTCTCGAGCATCGAGACGTAATCCGTGATCCACAGGTCGACTGCCTCTCGGACCATCTCGCCAGATTCCACAATCGAGAGGTAACCCGGCCCCTCTACCGGAAACTCATAGTCTCGGAGAGATGCGAGAGGTGCCCGCAGCAACATCCGCAGAACGCCGGCCTCCGGCCTGACGAAGGCTTGGATCGTCACATCCGACGGAATCTCGTGAGCCTCTCCCGACCAGGTAGGGAGTAACAGCACGAGTGCAACAAGGACCGCGGCGACGCGGCGGTTCGGAGGAATCACAGACATGGCCGCGAAGCTACCCGTGCCCGTAACTCAGCAACAGGATTGCCGAGCCGCGATTGGCGGCGTAGCCTTTCCTTCCTTGCGGGGCACGGCGTCCCGCTCGCCCTTCAGGAGAACGGTGATGGAGAAGCGTACTCTGCTCCTCGGCGTGGGTCTCGTGGCTACGATTACGGCGCTTGCCTGCGCCTCAGAAGCCGTCGACAACCTCGGCGCTGATAATGTCGGTACCGCGGGCATGGCCCCCATGTTCGAGGTCGATCCTTTCTGGCCCAAGCCTTTGCCGAATCACTGGATTCTCGGAAACGCAGTCGGCGTTGGCGTAGACTCCCGTGACCACGTCTACATCATTCACCGTGGCGCAATGTCACTGAACGAGCGGACGGAAATGGGCTCCGGCACGAACCCGCCGACCAGCGAGTGCTGCACCGCGGCACCTCCGATCCTTGAGTTCGACCCGGAAGGCAACCTGATCAATGCCTGGGGTGGCGAATCCACTGACGAATATCAGTGGCCGGCATCGAATCACGGCATCTCTATCGATCCGAACGACAATGTCTGGATTGGCGGAAACGGCGCGGGCGACAGCCATGTGCTGAAGTTCTCGCGCGACGGCGAGTTCCTGGCCCAGTTTGGGATTCCGGAGCAAGGTGCGAACAGCATGAGCACCGAACACTTCGGGCGCCCGGCCAAGATTTCGTTCAACATGACTGGCGACGAGGCTTACATCTCTGACGGTTATCTGAACAAGCGCGTCGCAGTCATCGATGCGAACACCGGTGAGGTGAAGCGCTTCTGGGGGGCCTACGGCAACGAGCCGAGCGACGAGGGCACCGGACGCTACGACCCCAACGCCGAGCTCATCCAGCAGTTCCGGACTCCGGTGCACTGCGCGGAGCCGTCTGAGGATGGACTCGTCTACGTCTGCGATCGCCCGAACGACCGTCTCCAGGTATTCCAGACCGACGGGACATATGTAACGGAAACCCGTATCGCTCCGGCCACGCTGGGCGACGGATCGACATGGGATATCGCGTTTTCTCGTGATCCCGCTCAGACCTACATGTACCTAGCCGACGGCAAGAACATGAAGGTCTACATCATGGATCGGCAGAGCCTCGAAATCCTCACGAGCTTCGGCGACGGCGGTCGTCAGCCGGGGCTCTTCTTCGCGGTGCACTCCATAGCGACGGACTCTCAGGGCAACATCTTCACCACAGAGACCTACGAAGGGAAACGCGTCCAGCGCTTCGTCTACAAGGGAATCGGTCCGGTGTCGGCCGAGAACCAGGGTGCGCCATGGCCGGTGGGCGACTAGTCAGAAACAGCAAGCCCTAACCCGAACGGGGCGCGGTGGAGTGACTGCCATCGCGCCCCGTTTGTCGTTGTGCCTTGCTCTGGCCCTGAGGCCCGTCGGGGCGTCCCACGACAGTGTCACCAATGGCGGTGACAGCTTCTCTAGCTCCCTATCAGCCTCCCCGGGTCCGCCCATGCCCGCCCCGGGATCTGCCTTCCCCTCCAGGATCAGGCCGCTTGTCGGTTCCACAAGCCGAGGTAGTTTTCTGGCTATCACCCAATGAAGGTCATCTTTAGCAGGAGATCCAATGCGCCGTTTTTCCACCCTCCCCGTGCTGTTGATCGCCGTCGCCGCGTGCGGCGGCGAGGAAGCCATGAACCAAGCTGCGTCCAGTGAGATGGATGTGGCCTCCGGGGACCCGCTTGAGTGCTATCTGGCCCGAGGCACCATGGCTGAGGCAACGGAACGCCCGAGTCCACTTCGCGAGACCGACTTCTCAGTCGGCGGCCACGATGGCCTGCTCTGCTACGGAGCTCCTTCCGCTCGCGGTCGTGGCATCATGGGCGAACTGGTCGTCTACGGTCAGCCTGAGCGTATCGGCGCCGACGAGCCCACCACGATCCACCTCTCCGGCCCTGCGTCGGTTGGTGGCGTGGATCTCGAGGCGGGCAGCTACTCGATTTACGCCATCCCGGCAGAAGACGAATGGCAGTTCTTTATCAACTCGAACTGGGAGCGGTGGGGCGTTCCGATCGACGAGAGTGTCCGTGCTTCCGAAGTGGGTGTCTTCAGCGCACAGCCTGAGCACATCGACGAGTTCGTCGAGACTCTGACGTACAGCTTCGTGCCGATGGCCGAGAACACGATGGGTGACGTAGTGCTGCAGTGGGAGAACACGCAGGTGAAGTTCCACGTGCACCCCGGTGCCTGACCGGTACCGTGCTGGTGAAGTCAGAGCTGGCTTAAGGCCAACCTGAGCAGTACAAGCGAAGGGCCCTCGACCTCACGGTTGGGGGCCCTTCTTTCTAGTCCTCACGCTGCATGACAACAGTCCTAATCGGATACGGGATCTCGATGCCCTCCGTGTTATAGCGCTTGTGAAGGCGCTTGATGAACTCATGCCGAATCGGAGCCTGGCTCCGGATCTCCCGCACCATCATCCGAGTCTCGAGGTTGATGCTCGAATCTGCAAACGTGTGGAATACCACAACAGGGTCCTCCGTGCTGATGCCGCCATCGATCTCCTCCAGCACTTCTTTGGCGACCTCCATCGTGACCCGCTCCACCTGATCAAGATCGCTGTCGTAGCTCACGCCCACCTCGATGCTGACCCAGAGGGAGGTTCTCGGAAAGCTGAAGTTCTTTACGATCGACGACGCGAGGAGCGAGTTCGGCACCACGACCAGATTCCCGTCCGGAAACGTCTGGATCGTGGTGTTCCGACCCTTCACGTCGGTGACCCAACCCCGCTCCCCTGAGCTGAGCTGGACAAAGTCCCGCGTCCGCACCTGTCGTGACAGAATGATCTGCACGCCCGCGAACAGATTCCCGAGGGTATCCTGCAGCGCGAGAGCGACGGCCAGTCCACCGATTCCGAGGGCGGTGATCAGCGGGGTGATGTCGATCCCGAGGTTCTGCAGGATGATGAAGATTCCGAGTACACCTACAGCACCACGGGCCAGGCTCACGACAAGCGTCGGTGACCCGATGGGACCCTGGGCTCCCTTCGACAACATCTCAACGACGCCGCCCGTCAAACGCATTCCACCAACAGCGACCGAGCCGATCAGCACCACCATGAGACCGCTGCTCATGAACGCCGCCATGCCCGGTGGAACGTCGCCAACCGTGCTCGCGAGATAAATCCCGGCAGCCGCCAGCCAGACAGTGGGAAGCCGCTTCAGCGAGTCGACGACAAGGTCGTCCCATTTAAAGCGCGTGTTCTTCGCGAGCACGTGCAGACGGGCCATCACGAGGCGTTCGACGATATAGCCGAGCAGGAGTCCGCCCAGAACGAAGACGCTGCGCTGCACCCAGGGATCCTGGAGGAATTTTGTCATGACTGGATCATGTGGTAGTTCGGATCGCTCGGCTCTGCAGAAGTCCTGGAATAGGCACGACTAGCCCTCCAGGATTCCTAGTGAGAACTTCGCGCGTCGTCGCATGAAAGTGAGGGAACCCCCTCCGACTCGCGTAGAGGGTTGGGGCGTGATCGAGCGGCAGGGCAGACGTGTAGCACCGAAATCACAATGCGACATAGCGCCGTACGGAGCCACGCCCAATTGCCCACTGAACGTGACGGAGGTAAAAGGATCCCTCCATTTTGCCAGCTGTCCTCTGGGGCCGGATGGCTCGTCTCTCGAGCCCACGCCACCATCGCGGCAGCGTGGCGGCCAACCCACAGACTCAGACAGTTCAGGACCGAGTGGGTGTTACTGCCGATGACGCGGACCTCGACGTGGAAGTCCTCATAGTGAAGCATGGTCGCGCATGCGCATTCCGCAATGTCATCCGGCCAGATCCTGGACAGCAACTTCAGGTCCTCCGGAGAAATGGTGTCGGATCGGAGTGATCCGTGAGCCACACGGACCCATCCAGCAGCAGGTAAGCCGTGTCATCCTCGCTGTCACTCTGCTCGATCAGAATCTCGCCGGGCCCGAACACTCGCTTCTCCCCTTCAGTACGAAGTGATTCGCGCTCATCGGGTGTGAGATATCGGAACGGGATGATCTGCTGGAGCATGGTCTTCGACCGCTGAAGCCAGAGGGGCTGAGATGCGGAAGAATAGGTGCCAGTGGCGGGGTGGCGCACCCGAGTCGTCTTGATTTTCTTCCGGGCAATGAAATTGAGATCGATGGCCACCCGCTGGGGTGCCGGGGTGGCCCTCACCTTGTTTGCGGGACTCGCGCACGAAGCACTTGGCCAACAGACGCCGAGCAGTTTATCTGCTGACATGTCCCTGGGGCAGACCGCAGCTGAGGCTTCTGGGATCGTGGATCTTCAAAGGCTCTCCGGGCCAATCACGTTCGACGGCTTCAGCGATGAGGCGGCATGGCAGGACATCGAGCCGCTATCGTTGACGATGTACGAGCCGACCTTTCGAGGCGCGACCGATCGACGCATCCAGGTGCTGGTTGGATACGACAGCGTCGCTGTCTACATGGCGGGGCGCTTCTATCATGACGACCCCGATGAGATCCGTGCCTTCTCTCTGACACGGGACCGCTGGAGTGGTGACGACGGGTTCGGGATCCTGTTCGACACCTTCAACGACAACGAGAACGGCGTACGCTTTGTCGGCCTCCCTCTCGGGGCGCGAATGGACATGACGGTCACCGGCGGTGGCGCTCAAGGAGACAGTGGTGGCAGAGGCGGGTCAGGTGGTGGCCCGCGCAGCAGCTCATGGAACGCTTTCTGGGACCTCGAGACTCAGGTGACTGAGGAGGGATGGTTCGGAGAGATCCGCATCCCCTTCTCATCTTTGCGCTTCGAGACCGAGGCCGATGGCTCGGTCGTCATGGGCATGATGGCCTACGCGTACGAGCCAGGTGAGGCGTCTCGTTGGACGTTCCCTGCTATTCCGCAGGACTTTCCCTATACCCAGATCTCCGCTTGGCAGGACGTACGCCTCGAGGACATCCAATCGTCCAGTCCGATCTACGTGATGCCCTACGCCCTGACCGGTGGAACCCGAGCCTCGGTTCTCAACGAAGCCAGGGATGAGTGGAGCTACGAAACCAGAGAGCAGTACGAAGTCGGCGGCGAGGTGAAGCTCAATCCTACGCCGAACCTCACGCTCGACCTGACGGTCAACACGGACTTCGCCGCCGTCGAGGCAGATCAACAGCAGGTCAACCTCACCCGTTTCTCACTCTTCTTCGACGAGAAGCGCCCGTTCTTCCAAGAACGTGCAGGCATCTTCGGCTTCGACACCGGTGCAGACCGGGGAACGCTGTTCTACTCGCGCAGAATCGGCCTCTCCGAGGATGGCGCTCCGGTCCGCATCTACGGCGGAGCCCGTATGGTGGGTCGCATCGGGACATGGGACCTCGGCTTCATCAATATGCAGACACAGGCCTACCTGACCCGTGCCTCTGAGAACTTCGGGGTACTCCGACTGAAGCGACGGGTGCTGAACGAGAACTCGTTCATAGGGGCGATGTCGACGAGTCGGATCGCCGCCGACGGCCGTTACAACGTGACGTACGGAACAGACGGCCTCTTCCGGCTGGGCTCGGACGAGTACTTCACGCTGAAGTGGTTGCAGACCTTCCAGGGAGGCGATGCGTTCCTCGATGCGGCGCCATCGGGCTCCGGCGCAGGACGAGTCGTCTTCGACTGGACCCGTCGACGTCTCGGCGGGCTCAGCTACCAGCATTCCTTCACGTACTCCGGCGCAGGATACAATCCAGGCATCGGCTTCGAGTCGCGGCAGAACTTCACCCGAGGCCAGAGTGACTGGAACTATCAGTGGTTCCCCAACGAAACGTCGACCTGGCGGAGGGTCTGGGTCGGGGCCAAGAACAACCTCTGGGCCCGCAACGCAGACGAGGAGGTCGAGACCGGATTGATCTCACCCTTCATCCAGCTCGAGACGAAGCCCGGTATCACTTTCAAGCTGGCCGCAAACTCGCAATACGAAGATGTGGTGGAGGACTTCAATCTCTCCGACGGGGCCACGATCCCCCGAGGCTCCTACTGGTTCACGGAAGGAGAGGGCCAGTTCCGTGCCCCACGCGGATGGACCGTTCGACCGAATCTCACACTCACTGGTGGTCAGTTCTTCGACGGCACGAGGGTCGCCATCGGCTCCAACCTGTCATGGAGTGTCAATCAGCACCTGGAGCTTCAAGGTGGATGGGAGTGGAATCGGATCGAGTTCGAAGATCGCATGCAAAACTTCGACTCAAACCTCTTCCGGTTGACTGCCCGCGGCGCCGTCAACACGAAAATCTCCGTGGATGCGTTCGCGCAGTACAACTCACTTAATGACCAACTGGCCATGAACACGCGATTCCGGTACAACTTCCGCGAGGGTCAGGATCTGTGGTTCGTGTGGAACGAGGGCCTCAACCTCGAGCGAGAAATTCTCGGGGTGCCCACGCTCCCACTTGAGAGTGCTCAGGCACTGACGCTGAAGTACACACACACTTTCATTTTTTAGTCCCGTGTCCCTCGAGCAAGAAATCGCTAGGCGCCGCACCTTCGCCATCATCAGTCACCCGGATGCCGGAAAAACTACGCTGACGGAGAAGCTGCTCCTTTATGGCGGTGCGATCCGCACCGCTGGCTCGGTCAAAGGACGGAGGGCGGATCGGCATGCGACGTCCGACTGGCTCGAGATGGAGCAGGAACGTGGAATTTCGATCACCGCGAGCGTTCTGCACTTCGACTACGAAGGCTTTCGAATCAACTTGCTGGACACCCCGGGGCACCAGGATTTTTCGGAAGACACGTACCGGGCGCTGACGGCCGCCGACAGTGCGATCATGCTCCTCGACAATCGGAAGGGTGTCGAGACGCAGACACGAAAACTCTTCAGCGTCTGTCGGAAGCGACGGCTGCCGATCTTCACCTTTGTGAACAAGTGTGACCGCGTCGGAGAGGACCCCCTCGGGCTCCTCGACGACGTGCAGGTTGAGCTCGGCATCGACTGTTTCGTGTCGACATGGCCGGTGAGAAAAGACGGACAACTCATCGGCGTGTACGACCGCTCGCGGGAACGTGTCTGGCTGTACGAGAAGACTGACGACCATGGGAAGTCGCGACCGAACGCGACGCTGCTCGAACTCGAAGCACCTGAGCTCGAAGCGGAGCTCGGGGCCAAGGCCGTCGACCAGTTGGCCGAAGAGATCGAGCTGATTTCCGTTGCGGGAACACCCGCCGATCTCGACGCCGTCGCTCGAGGTGAGGCGAGTCCGGTCTGTTTCGGGAGCGCGCTCACAAATTTCGGGGTCGATGTTTTCTTGGAGCGATTCCTCCAGCTGGCACCGCCACCTGCGGCCCGCGAGGGATCCGAGGGCACGATCGACCCCGTCTCTCATCCGTTCTCCGGGTTCGTCTTCAAGGTCCAGGCGAACATGGACCCACGACACCGCGACCGCGTCGCATTCCTCCGTGTGTGCTCCGGCCAGTTTGCCGAGGGCACCGAGGCCGTCGTCTCTCGAAGTGGGAAAACGATCCGCCTGGCCCAGCCTCAGGAGTTCATGGCTCGAGAGAGAACGCATAGCGACGCCTTCGCGGTGGCAGGGGATGTCGTGGGGCTCCTCGACCGTGGATCACTCCGGGTGGGCGATACCGTCGCCGTAGGGGGCCAGATCGAGTACGCAGGTGTCCCCCGCTTCAGCCCCGAGCACTTCGCCCAGATCCACATCGAGGACGCACTCAAGCGGAAGCACCTCGACCGTGGGCTTCGCCACCTCGCGGAAGAGGGCACGATTCTTCTTCTGTTCGCGCCCTCGCTGACTGGACCGGTGCCGATCGTGGGCGCAGTCGGCGTGCTGCAGTTCGACGTCCTCCTGGACCGGCTGCAACGAGAATACAGCGTCACGGCACGCCTCGAACGGCTCCCCTTCCATTGCGCTCGATGGGTGACCGGACCGGATGCCTCCATCGACAAGGTGGCAAATGCCTATGGTCGGCGTCGGGTCGAGGACGCTGACGGGGCTGAACTGATTCTTTTCGACAACGAGTGGACGCTCCAGCGCAGTGTCGAACAGGAGAAGGAACTGACGTTTTACGACGTCCAGCCGCGGAGGCCGGCGGGCGCCTAGTATTAGCCCCGCTGCCGCCGACGCTTCAGGAATCCGATAGCCGCCGGGACGGCGACGAGCCATAGTAGCCAGGACAGGCGCTCTCCCCAGCTGAGCATCCTGAAATACTCCCACGTCAGCCACGGCAGCGTGGCCACCATTCGTATCGGCGATCCGTTGTGGTAAGGCATGCGCCGCTCAACGACGAGAACCGCGCTCCGCCGATTGGCGTGGAGCACTTCATCGATGACCTCGCCCAGTTCCACGGGTGCCATATCCGGCCACCCTGGAATGCTCATCACACTCCAGGACGCCACGGTACGCCCCCACCCGTGAAGGTTGGCCCCGCCTATCAGTGCCAGATCGAATGAATCGGCAGCCGCAATGATCTCGGCCCGCTCGGCTCGGACCTGCTCCAATCCTCGGGGCGAGCCGTCGTTGATCTCGATGCCGATCATCCCAGAGGGAGTCTCCTCCGTTAACGGGATCAGATACTTCAATGGCCCCGGCATCGTGTAGAAGAGTGTTGGCGGTCGCTCACCTCGCGCGTGGGCAACCTCGAGTGAGTCGGCCTCCATGTATACACTGTCCGCATCGAGTGCGAAGAGATAACGATCCCGGGCGCCGAGGGCATTCGTTGGCCTCAGGTGAATCCTGATTTCCGCGCCCTCGAGAATGACGGTCCGCTCACCCGCTGTCGCCGGATTGTTCGCCGCCGACTCGTCGAACCCCTTCCACGTGTAATGATCCGTCACGTAGGCCGCGTCAAAGCCACCGGCCTCATGCCACCCCCGATTACCATCGGCAGCGAAGAGGCTCCAGCCGTCGTGAGAGTGGAGAGTGTGGGAATGGAAATCGATGGATAGCAGGTCTGCGTCGGCCAAACGCATTCCGGTCATCGGGCGAGGCAGGACCATGGCCGCCAGGTAGAATCCGAAGAGCAGAACGAGGGCTATTCCGGCGCGCGTGACCTCTTTTCCAATCCGGATAGGAAGCGCTGGCGGACGTGAGAGGGGCTGTATCCGGGCACGGCTGAGGACTCGCCAGCGCAGCGAGACATACAGAAGGACAAGGGTTAGCAGCACGGCGTAGTGCTGGGTCAGCGTCAGCAGAGAGAGCGTGTCCCAGGCCCCGAAGAGCGGGGCGCCGAGGAGGTACGCAATGGGTCGCGTCTGGTGCGCGAAAGACACCGCGGACCCGGTGACTGCGTCCTGCAGCGGGGACACGGACAGGGCGGCCGACACGACGAGCACAACAGCCAAGGCCAGACCGCCCCAGCCAGGGTGGGCTCGCACCCAACCTGATTCAACACCTCGTGAAATCTGCGACCTGTGACGCGTCACGTACCTTCCTCCAACGCCTGTTGTGGCATACCGTTTCGTCGCTTGTTCATCGACCCTTTTGAAGCAGCTGATTCCGACTCCGTCCGGGCCACGCGGCCTCGCTGAGCTAGCGGTCCTCGCGCTACCCGGCGCGGATACACTCGCGGTATCCGGGCAGGAGCCCCTCGGGCTTCAAGGCGCCAAGCTCGTGGGTGCCCGGTCCGGCCGGCACAAGCCGCCCAGCACAGAGAAGCTCGATGAGGCAGTCGAGGGCTGCGTGCGGACCGCCCGAGGACAACCCGCTAAACGCCTGACCTGTTAATTCAGCAAGGCGGGGCGCATGGTGCACCCGTCTGTCGTGAGTCAGGGCCTTCCGCCAGACACAACGGCCAGTGGAATATCTCCAAAACCCCTGCGCTGTGGATTCTGACGGCCACGGGTCTCAGCTCGCACATTCTCGCTCGCGTGCTCAAAGAGTTCGGGAAAGGTCACAATGCCGTTCCTATTGAGGTCGGCTTCGCCCCGAAGCCCCTCGAGAAGTAAGTGCGTGAAGACTCCGTGCCCGTCCCACCTCTCACCTTCATGTGGGGGGCATTCTCTAGGTGCCTTCACGCAAGCGCTCCAGCGCAAGCTGTGCATCACGATGAGTCGAGTGGATTTCCAGTGTGGCCTCATAGTGCTCGATGGCCTGCCCGAAGTCCTGTTCGTCTTCGTAAGTAACGGCTCGGCTGAATTCGATGGTCGCCCGAATTGGAATCTCTTCCACTTCGGGTCGTTGCGACGGAGCCGTGAGGTTCAGCGCCTTTCCGAAGTCGTCCGCGAGATCGACGACGACCGAGAAGAGCTCATTAGTGGTGGCGGACTTCTTCATGGCCGTAAGGACCTCAGAGGTTTCCACATCCACCGCACGAATGTCCATACGGAGGTTGTCGACGATGCTAGTGACGGCACCGAGCAGTACATACTGCATGCCCAGCAGCTTCCCGATCTCGACCGCTTCTTCGACTCGGCCCGAGTAACTCAGGTCCATCTCGCGAATCAGATCATTAATTCGCTGACGCTCGACAATACGAATCCCCTCACGCGAGCTGAACTCCGTAGCGAGCATTGCAGTCACGGCCTTGCCCAGCTGCACCGATGCGCCGCCCTCACCCATCATGAAGCTCTCAAGGTCCATGACACCCACGGTCGGGATATCCTGGGCTGCGACGGGTGCAATGGCCACGATGAGTAGCGAGGCCGCGAACGCCGCCGGCAGCACTATGGGGGGAATACGCATCCGGTTCTCCAAAGCAGGGACGAAGCCCTGTGAACATCACTCGGAATGGCAAGAAAGGCGGGCAATATGGACATTTGTCCTTTGTCCACCGTTTCAGGTCCTCCTACACCTTAGGGTAGTACCAAAGGGGGCGCGACAAGATTCACCATGGTTCACTGCCTCCCGTTTTATCTTGACAAATGTCCGCCGCCCCCTATTAGCTTGGCCATGATTCACCCCCCCAGAGAGCTTTTTCGCTCTCTATTTTCTGTTCACTGTCGGACTGGGCTTCACCGCACGGGCGGGATTCCGAAGGTCGCATAGGTCGACATTTCCCAGCTGGAGCGATAGATCGCGGCAGCGCACGAGGCCGGAAATAAGACAGCGCGCAGCTATCCCCTTCGGATCCCTGGAGGGAACGAGCACTTCCCGAAGGCGCGCGCCTACTTTGGTTCGAGTAGACACTCCCGTCGGCGCGGACGGCAGTGTCCTCAGCATGGACTTCAGGGGCACCATGCGTTGGGGGGGGGCAGGAAAGAGTTCCCCTCATGCCCTGATCGCTTCAGGCGCTTAGAATGGGCGTCCAGCCCTTGGGTCGGCTGCCCTTTTTTGTCCCATTGCCCAGCCGAAGCACGCTATGTCCGAGATTCGCCGTATCGCCGTCAACACAGGTGGCGGAGACGCCCCCGGTCTGAACGCCGTCATTCGTGCGATCGTCCTGACGGCCGAGCAGTACGGGTGGGAAGTGCACGGAGTTCGCAATAGCTACGACGGCCTGTTCGAAGAGGACGGGGTCGTGCGACTCGACCGACGTGCCGTAGCCGGAATCACGCACCTGGGTGGCACCATCCTGGGCACGACAAACAAAGGAAATCCATCCCGATGGCCGGTGAGGGCAGACGACGGATCTGTCACGTATGAGGATCGGACCCAGCAGGTCGTAGACGAGTTTGCCCGACGAGAGATCGACGCGGTGATCGCCATCGGGGGAGACGGGTCACTCGGTATCGCTCAGCAGCTCGCGGAGAAGGGTTTGAAGATCGTTGGCGTGCCGAAAACCATCGACAATGACTTGGCCGCCACGAACCTCACGTTTGGCTTCACGACCGCGGTCGAGACTGCAACGGATGCCATCGGGAAGCTACACTCCACCGCGGAAGCCCATGAGCGGGTCATGGTGGTTGAGCTGATGGGGCGTACTACCGGTTGGATCTCACTCTATGCAGGCGTCGCGGGCACCGCCGACGTGATTCTGATTCCGGAGATTCCATATGACATGGAGTCCGTCTGTCGGAAAATCGAAGCGCGGTACACCAACGGACCCAAATTCGCCATTGTGGTGGTCGCCGAGGGCGCCTACGCCAAAGGGAGCGAGCCCCTCTTCAAGCAGACCGCCGGGGGCCAGAAACGACTCGGGGGCATGGCAAGGCTCGTATCAGACGAGATCCACGAGCGCACCGGTCGCGAGACCCGTGAGCTAGTTCTTGGGCACCTGCAGAGGGGTGGTGGGCCCAACGCATACGACCGGCTGCTCGCGCTTCGTTTCGGAGCGGCAGCAGCTCGGCTTGTCGCAGCAGGGCAGTTTGGAACGATGGTCGCCCTGGACCTGTCCCAAGTCCTCGCGGTCCCCCTCGAAGACGCGGTGGCGAAGATCAAGGTGGTTCCCCTCGACTCCGACGTCGTGGAGACCGCGCAATCGCTTGGGATCTGCCTCGGCGATTAGCACAATCCACACTGGCTGCGGGCACAAAAACTAGATGAGTTCAGGTACACGCAAGGAGAGGTAAGCATGATGAGCTTGTTCAAAAGGATCATCGGGACGTCGGTCGCGACATTGTGCTTCGGCGCGGCACTGGTCGCGGCCCCTTCAGCCGTGGGTGCTCAGTCCGTCGCGGACTATGTACCCCTGTCCGTTACGGCCCAGTCATTCCCTCTTTCGATCCGCAGCATCATGCGGGCGGAGTCGAACGTAGGGCAGGCACCGTCTCAGGTCCGATGGACCGACGACTCACGCTGGGTCTACTTCCAGTGGCAGCCGGGTGGCCTTGAATGGAACGAGGGTCGATCACTCTACCGCGTAGGCGCGGAGGGAGGCGCGCCTGAGAGAGTCGACGACGCAGAAGCGCGCTCCCTCGCTCCTCTCCTGGCCGGCGGAGACCTGTCACCCGACCGCTCGAGGCGTGTCGCTTCCGTGTCCGGAGATCTTTACCTGATCGACCGCAGTTCACTCGATGTGCGAAGGCTCACTCACACGGAAGACGGAGAGGGCCAGCCGCTCTTCACAGCGGACGGAGAAGGTGTGCTCTTCCGTCGAGCAAACAACGTGTACCGGATGACGCTGGACAGTGGCGAGCTGACGCAGATCACATGGATCGCATCAGGCCCTGCCCCGGACGAAGACGAAGAGGCCGAAGGGCAGAGGGGATTCCTCGCAGCGCAGCAGACCCAGTTGTTTGAGCACATTCGACGTGGGAATGCCGCAGAGCAACGCACGGACTCGATCAGTGAGTTGGTTGCCTCCACAGAGCCCGAGACCGCATACCTGAAACGCAACGAGCGGGTCCAAGGGCTCACACCTACCCGCTCTGGTGACTATGTGCTCGTTCTAGCCGCGACAGAGGCACAGGACGCAGTCCAGACAATCGTACCGGACTGGGTCACGGAGGACGGCTACACTCGCGATCTGAACGTTCGGACGAAGGTGGGCGACAACCAAGGTGCCTCACGGGCTGGCGTCCTCAACGCCGCCACCGGCGTGATCTCCTGGGTCAACGTGTCTCCCGAGGGCTACGAGGCCGAGCATGACGTGCGTGTGTTCAACGCGGGCTGGAACGACGCAGGCACGAAAGGCTTCGTGTTCGCGGTTTCCTTCGACGACCAGGATCGTTGGCTGTGGGCCGTCGACGCGGCTTCCGGAGAGCGGACGCTCGTGGATCATCTGCACGATGACGCCTGGGTAGCGGGGCCATGCTTCTCGCAGTGCGTGGGCTTCGTGCCTGGTACGGACCGCATCTATTTCGTCAGCGAGGAGACGGGCTACGCACAGATGTACGCGGTGAACTCCGATGGATCGGACAAGCGAGCTCTGACCACGGGTCAGTGGGAAGTGCTCAGCATCACCATGCCGGAAGATCGGAGCACTTTCATCCTGCGTACCAACGAAGGATCTCCGTTCAACGAGCACATGTGGACCATGGAGTTCGACGGGTCCGATCGTGAACAGCGCACGGAGGGCGACGGGCGCTTCAACGCGACGCTCTCACCCAACGGGCGCAGAGTCGCGCTGGTGCACGATGTCGCGAACCATCCGCCAGAGCTTTACCTCGCGGACGCCGGAGACCTATCCGATATGGGCGCCGTGACAATGACGCCCACCGACGAATGGATGTCCTTCCCTTGGATTCAGCCGGATATCATTCAGTTCGAGGCCGAGGACGGCACGATGGTGCCCGCGAGGATCTACCGACCCGAAGACATGGGGGCAGAGTCACACGGTGGCGCAGTCATCTTCGTACACGGTGCGGGTTACCTGCACAATGTCCACAACTATTGGTCGTCCTATTACCGCGAGTACCAGTTCAACCAGTTCCTCGCGGCGAGCGGCTACACTGTCCTCGACATCGACTACCGTGGCTCCGCAGGTTACGGTGCTGAGTGGAGAACCGGGATCTACCGGTGGATGGGCGGGAAGGACATGTCGGACCAGGTAGATGGCGCGCGCTACCTCGCGGCCAACGAAGGTGTCGACCCGGCACGCGTGGGCCTGTACGGAGGGTCGTACGGCGGCTTTATCACACTGATGGGGCTATTCACGTCTGGTGACACGTTCAAGTCCGGTGCAGCGCTTCGCTCCGTCACGGACTGGGCACACTACAACCACGGCTATACAAGCCGGATTCTGAACCTGCCCACAGACGACGTCGAGGCGTACGAGCAGTCGTCGCCGATCTATTTCGCCGAGAACTTCCAGGCGGACCAGCACCTCGTCATGCTCCACGGCATGGTCGACACGAACGTGCACTTCTCGGACGTGGTTCGTCTCTCCCAACGGCTCATCGAGCTAGGGAAAGAGAACTGGGAGATGGCGGTATATCCGGTCGAGAATCATGGCTTTGTAGAGCCTACATCCTGGACCGATGAGTATCGCCGGATCTACGAGCTGTTCGAGCGAACCCTTAGGGGCCCCGACTGCACGAGCGCCGGTGGCTTCTGCACGGTTCGCGGCGGGGTAGGTCGCTAACCCATGACGCACATTAGGAAACAGGTTGGCTGGCTCGCTGCGGAACTGGTCAACTCCGTGGCCGAGCGCCGAAGAGTATTCGGGGAGCAACTACAGGCCGCAATCGCGCCGCTCGACGAAGAGTGGGCGACCGGATGATTCGCCCTGGATCGATCGCCAACACCTTCACCGTTTCTTCCACAACGCTTGCGCCCCCACTTCGACTCGGGGATTCTTGCCATGCTCCCCCCCCTCAATCCGGTCCGCGCCCTCACGCATGAACGAAACCGAAGCCACTCCTGAGGCCACCCCGTCGCGCTTCCAGCGCACGCTCATTCAGGTGCTGGTCGTTCAGGTCGTCGCCCTCACGCTCCTTGGCCTGCTTCAGGTCTTCTATACGCGCTGAGGTCGATCACAATGCATTGGATCAACTGGGCCATCGTCGTCGTCTACCTGGCGTACGTCGTCATCGATGGCATCAAGAAGTCGAAGGACACCGACACGATCGCAGGCTACTTCGCCGCCAATAAGAGTCTTCCCTGGTGGGTCGTCGGACTGTCGGTCATGGCCACGCAGCTATCGGCGGTGACCATGATCGGCTCGACCGGTCAGGGAGCGACCGACGGCCTGCGTTTCGTACAGACCTATTTCGGGCTTCCGCTGGCGATGGTGATCCTGGGGGTCACGATCGTTCCGATGCTCCACCGGTCGGGTGTATTCACGGCATACGAGTTTCTCGAGCGGCGCTTTGATTCGAGGACCCGGTCACTCACTGCATTGCTCTTCCTGCTGTCGCGCGGGATGTCCGTGGGCGGGATCATGGCGGCCCCGGGAATCGTCTTCAGTGCAATCTTCGGGATCCCACTCATCTGGAGTGTCGCATTAATCGGCGTACCGACGGTCCTGTACACGATGGTCGGTGGTGTACAGGCGGTCGCCTGGGCTGACGTGAAGCAGATGGTGCTGATCGTAGTCGCGCTCGTTTCCATGATGATCGTGATTCTCATTCAGATGCCGATCAATCCGCACGATGCTCTCCAGATTGCGGGGGCGACGGGACGACTCGAGACGTTCGACTTCTCCCTCGATTTCAGCGAGACATACACGTTCTGGACTGGTGTCCTTGGTGGCACCTTCCTGATGCTGTCGTATTTCGGAACGGATCAGAGTCAGGTGCAGCGCTACCTCACGGCGCGCTCCGTTGACGAGGCCCGCAGCTCGCTTCTCATGAGCGCATACTGGAAGATTCCTCTTCAGGCGCTCGTGCTGCTCGTGGGTGTCGGCGTCTTCGTTTACTACCAATTCGTGCGACCGCCCCTGCTCTTCAACCCGGCACACGAAGCCGCCGTGAGCGCTGAGCGTGGCAGTGCATACGAGGCTCTCGACGCGCAGTACGACGCCGCGTTTACATTGCGGGAGTCCGCGGCGCTGACCGTCGCAGATGCGGCCGACGAACCATCCGCCGAGGCTGCCATGGAGACCTTCTTGGCTCGGGAAGCGGATATGCAGGCGATTCGTGGTGAGGCACTCGCTCTGGCCGAAGAGGTCACGGGTGAGTCTTCCCGTGATGTGAACTACATCATCCCACGTTTCGTGCTTTCGGAACTACCGATCGGCCTGGCCGGGCTCTTCATCGCTGGTGTAATCGCGGCTGCGATGTCGAGTATTGCCGCCGAACTCAACTCGCTGGCAACGACGTCGGTCATCGACTTCTATCGAAGGTGGCTGAAGCCTGAGGCTGAGGACGCGCACTACCTCAAGGTGTCTCGCGGGGCGACGGCGTTATGGGGCATATTCGCGTGCGTCGTAGCAACGTACGCGGCAACTCTGGGATCACTGATCGAAGTGGTGAATCGCTTCGGGTCATTCTTCTACGGATCGATCCTCGGGGTCTTCCTGCTCGCGATGATCCCCCGGGCCGGCTCGAACGGAGCGTTCTTTGGACTGATCATCGGGATGGGTGTCGTTGGGTATTTCAACTTCATGACCGACGTGGCCTACCTGTGGCAGAACGTCATCGGCGCAGTCGTTGTGGTCGCCGTCGGGATGGCGTTCAGCGCAGTCGGAGTGGACCCAGTGGACCCACAGGAAGCCTGATTACGACCCTTCCGGAACGGCAGTGGCGTCGACAGAGCCGACATCTCTCTCCACAAGGATCGCCTCGAGCCATTCAGCTACTTGGCCATGGAGGTCGTTCAGAATCGCCAAGTGACCGGAGATGTCTTCGGTAGCTTCTGGGTCCGGTCCCCGCCGCGATGATTCGATTCATCGCGGAGATCAGGTCATGGCTGACGTTGGCGTAGGACTCATACGCTCGTGCGACCTGAATGACCCCGTCATAGTAAAGGTAGGGGCCAGCCTCGCTGGACTGCGCGGCGGCCAGGCAGATGATGAAGTCTCAGGCAGCTCGAAGCTGCCATCGTTCACCAAAACACCGAGGTCGCCGGTCGCAACGACCTGTTCGGTGCGTCACTCCTCCACACTGAGCGCGACCATGACGGCGAAGACGATCATGCCTGCCTCAACGAGGAGTCCCGCCACTTTCTGAACCGGGGAACGCCGCTCTACTATTTGCCCCTGCCCCTGACCTCGAGATTCCATCGAGTCACCCAGCGCTGCAAGTTCCCGGTGATCGTATCCAGCGCGAGTGGAAACGCTGAACCCCGCTGGTCGATTTCAAAGCCCCCGGGAATTCGCGTCATATCAACGTTTCCGTGCGCAGGCTGCCATCGGGTCTCGAGCTTCGCCTCAGTCCCAACCTCCAGACTGCCGACATGCTCGATGAATCGTGCTGCGGCAGCGGCGGCACCCGTCCCGCGCACCATCGCCACACCAAGGGTCAGCATGGGTGTTCCCGTCTCGGGGATACGGTAGTGGAGCCAGTCGTCTCCAGCCGCACGGGCCTTCTCGACCTCCACTCTCGGCAGAATCGTCAGCAGCGCTTCCTGTCTTTTCAGTGCACGGATGGCGTCAGCCGGCTCGGACACGTAACGCCCGACCTGACTGTCGAGCCTGCCGAGCCACTCGAATCCAATATACTCGTCGCCTTCATCACGAATGGCCTCGGTCACCATCGTGCCAAGGAAGTAGGCTCCGTCATCACTCCGGCTGGGGTCGAGGACATAGATCTGGTCGACCCAGCGATGGTGAAACAGGTCGAGCCAGTCCGTTGGGGCCCGCACCAAGGTCATCGCCTCGCGATTGAATGCCACCACGAATGGGGTCACGAGCGTCACCTGCCATAGACCTTCCGCGTTGGGTTCGCCAACCCCAGCTTGGCGGACCCATCGAGGCCGATGCGGCGCGAGCAGACCGGCGTCAGCGGCCCGTTCAAGCGCGACCCCAGGCGCACCCCACCACACGTCGAAGGGGGGAGGGTCAGCCGCCAATTGAAGCTCATGAAGCGAGCCAGCCACCTCACCCTCGGTGAAGCGCACATCGATATACGGATAGATCTCCTCGAAAGACGATTCGACGAAGTCGCGCAGATCGTCAGGGAGCGTCGTGCGCACCACGAGCTGCGTGCGGTCGTCCGGCCCACAGCTCATGGCCATCAACAAACCGACGCCCATACCCACCAGCGCGATCCGAGACCTCATCTCCTGGGCCAGGAGCCCCTCGAACAGCCTCACCGCCCCCCCTGGAACGCGCTCCATTCGGCGGCGTCTAGCGAGATCAGATTCGCAAAGAGTCGATAGGCGCCCGGTACCTGTCCGGCCCACTGTCGGAAAAAGGAAAGAGCGGCGTATGCAAAAACTCCATCGCCAACAGAAGTCACAAGGACGGATCCGTATCGTGGCTCCTCTCCCGCGTCGTTCAGGTCGAGCAGCGGTACGTACCGATCATCCCACACCGACGCGAAGTAAAGCCCCCGCTCCTGCACCCAGCCCTCGAAGTCGGCCGGTGTGATCCGGTTCGGAGAGGTAAAGAGCGGCGCGTCCGCATCGATCATCCGAACCGGCGCGGTCTCGTCGGCAACCCTCGGTGAGCCCCGACCCACCTGCAGATCATAGGGAGCCAGGCTCCCGAGGGAGCCACGGTTGTACTGGACGACGACCGTGCCGCCCTCGCGTGCGAACTCGAGCAACTCACCCGCGGCAGCCTGAAGGTCAGGCCTCGTCTCATACGCCCGGACACCGAGCACGATGGTCGTGAACTCAGCGAACGCTCCATCACGAACGCTTGTCTCGTCAAGCAGCTCAACCGGCGCGCCCATCTGCCGGATCGCCTCCGGTCCGTCATCACCCGAACCCATGATGTACCCGACGCGAAGGCCCCCTGCGACCGCCACAGGAACGACGGATATGGTCGCTACCGCAGGAGTGAAGAGGGCCGCACGCTCGATGTGGTCGTAGTCGACCAGCGAGTAGCCCTCATCGAAGGTGTTGCCCCCGGTCGTGGTCGCCGTGACCTGGAAGGCGTGCTTCCCGGGAGCCAGCGTTCTCGGTGGCGTAACCTCGAAGGTCATGGGCCGCTCGGCCCCAGCCTCGCCAAGGTCGAAAGGCAGTGACGCGGGCGACACCGTCCATCCGGCGGGCGCCGCCATCGTGACAGCCCCCGTACTTCCCTGATCCGACTCTGACCGCACGACGACTGAAACCGACCTGGAGCCAGTGCGGCTCTGAGGCCAGGTAACTCCGGCCGGAGAGACGTTCACCGACACCTCTGGAACGACCAGAACCGGCTTCTCGAATTCGCCAAAAGCAGGATCAACTCCCACGAAACGCCAGTCCGCCTCCATGCTAGTCCGGCCCGAAGGCGCGGTCACGCCGGCCAGAGCCCCATAGTCGAAGGTCGCATGAGCATGAACGAGCGCCGGATCGCGCGGCAGACCCCAGAGATCTGGTTCGTCCGGCCACAGGTAGCGTGCTCCGTCGCGTGCTTCCCGCAGATAGTAGAGTCGAGAGAGGTTGGCCTCGGCTGGCACCTGCACCTGATAGACCCAGGTCGCGATGCCACCTGGTTCCAAGGTACCCACCGCAGAGAGGCCCTCATTCTCTACGACCTCGGCGGTCCACCCCTCGGGCATCTCTAGCTCCAGCTCTGGCGCCGCGAGTGTGTACCCACCGCCGTTCCATAGCTGCGCACGTACACCCACGGTCTGTCCCGGCACCAAGAGGTCATCCTGGGACCGCAGTTCGAACGACACTCCCGTGGCGGCCGTGATCGCTCGCTGGACGACGGCGCCCTTGGCTGCGGTCGCCTGTTCGAATTCGACGTCAGCATCAGGCCCTGCTGCTGCACGCGCCATTCCGAGGTGAGTCATAGCCTCCATCAAGTGCGGCGCGATCGCCTCTGGGTCGAGGCCGAACCCGTCCTTCGCGGCCTGGACCGAGGTGCGGTACATCTCTAGATGCCGACGCGCTTCTTCGCGGGCATCCCCGGTCAAGCCGGCGGTGAGACCCACCAAGGTGGTGTCCACGCCCGAGAAGATCTCTTGGCCCTCATCCTCGACGCGACTCTCGACGAGGATCACGCCAGTCAGGCGAGGTCCAGCGGGCTGAGCAGCTCCCATGTCTTGTGACCGATGCTGACTCCGGCTCTCCATCGACAGCTGCAAGAGCGAACGACCAAGCAGCGGATCGAGGACACCGGTCTGGACGTCGATGGAGCCGTCGTCGGTGTCGGCAGCACCGGGGAAGAACCTTCTGCGAGACGTCTGATAGAGCTTCTGCGGCTTCCACGCTTCGACACCGAGCGAGAGTTGCTCGGGGAAACGGGAGGGATCTCCCGCGGCAGCGAACGCCTCGCGGGCCATGATGCCTGCAGCCTGATGCTGCCCATGTCCATCGGCTGGGGTTCCGCTGAAGACGGAAACGATGACCTGAGGGCGGTACTGACGAACCACCCAGACGACCTCCTTGAGCAGTTCTTCACGCGGCCACATCGAGAACGCCTCGTCCGCGCTCTTCGAATAGCCGTAGTCGAAGGCACGGGTGAAGAACTGTCGGCTACCGTCGCGCTCACGCGCCGCCATAAGCTCCCCCGTACGCACGATGCCGAGACCCTCCCAAAGTTCGGGGCCGATCAGATTCTGTCCACCATCTCCCCGGGTGAGGGCCAGGTACGCGGTCTCGGAGCCCCAACCACGTGCGAGCGTCGTGAGAAGGCTCGTGTCTTCGTCGTCCGGATGCGCTCCGACCATGAGAACGCGCTTCACACCATCCATCTGACGAAGCAGCAGTCCTGTTGCGACCGTTCCCGTCCCCTCCAGGCGCTGCCCACGCACAGGCGACGGGGCCAGGATGACCGCGACCACAACTCCAAAGGTGGCCGTACGAAGACGACATCTATCGATCCACTGCATCATGCACTCCCCACAAACGACTCAGTCCAACCGGGATCACCAGCAGACAGCCGGCGATCAGGCAGAAAGATAGGACGGCATTCCTGATTATGGAGACACCCAGTGGAGAGCAACTGCTCGGGCAGCCGCCCTATTTTCGCTCCCACGGCAGGGCGAGCGAAGCCGGCGCACGAGAGCTTCCCATCCACCCGGCGAGGGCCGCAAGGGTCAAGACATAAGGAAATGCGAGGAACAGCTGGTACGGCACGTCGAGGCCCAGAGCCTGAAGAAAGAACTGCAACGCCGAGGTGCCTCCAAAAAAGAGAGCCGCAAAGAGCACCAGCGCTGGATTCCAACGGCCAAGAGCCACCACCGCGATCGCGATGAACCCCTTCCCGGCGCTCATCCCCTCCGCAAACGTGCCCGCATGCGCGAGGGACAGGTGAGCTCCTGCGATCCCGGCCAACGCCCCACCGAAGAGCGTGGCCAGGAATCGAACACGCAAAACCCGCACCCCCGCAGCCTGTGCGGCGTCGGGCGCCTCTCCCACCGCTCTCAACTCCAAGCCTGGAGCAGTGCGGTAAAGGAAATACCAGAGCGCCGGCGCAAGCAGGTACGCCAGATATGCCGTCGGCGCTTGCCCGAACAGCGGCGAGCCAATCACCGGAATCTGAGAGAGCAACGGGATATCGAGCGGGGCAAGTGTCGGCAGAGACAGTGCGGTGCCCGTTACGCCGAAGCTTGCCTGATAGATCGCGCCCGTGAGGCCGAGACCTCCGATCGTCACTGCGGTCCCGGTGATGATCTGATCTACTCCAAGGCCTACTGCGAAGGCCGCGAAGACTAACGCGACCGCGAGACCAGCTAGTGCGCCCGCGACAACGCCCACGCCTGCGCTCTCGAACGCCAGGGCGCCCATCGCGCCACCGAGGGCGCCCGCGATGATGGAGCCCTCCAGCCCGATGTTGATCACACCACTGCGTTGAGTAATGGTCTCGCCGAGTGCGGCCAGAGCGAGCGGGATCCCCAGGCGAACCGATGCCTCGAGAAAGAAGACCATTTCGATCTGGCTCACGGAGCGCGCTCCGTCAGGCGGGCGCGCCGGACCCGATCGAGACCCAGCACTGCGAGGATCACCAGCGCCTCGACGACACCTACCCAGACCTGTGGGATACCAGCATCGCGCTGCATAGCGCCGGCGCCCGCCTGCATGGCGCCGAACAGCACTCCTGTGACGATCACGCCGATCGGGTCGAGTCCTGCCAATAGCGCAACGGCAATGGCGGTATAGCCCCAGCCCGGAGAGAAGCTCTCGAGCAGCGTGTATGTGACCCCGGAGACCTGCACACCACCCGCGAGTCCGGCGATCGCGCCGGAAGCGAGAAAAGTGATCGCGAGGACGCGCGTCGTGCGAATGCGGCCTGACACCCTGGCGACCTCCGGAGATGCCCCGAGAGCTCGGATCTGAAAGCCGAGACGGGACCTGCGCATCAGGATCGCCATCGCGATCGCGAGGATCACCGCCACAGCGAAGCCGAGGTGGAGTCGTGTACCGGGCAGAAGCGAGGGAAGGCGCGCAGCGGCGGGGATCGCCTCGGACTGAGGGAACACTCCCCGCGCCTCCTGCAATGGGCCGTGCACCATATACCCAGCAAGGTGGATGCCGACGTAGTTCATCAGAAGAGTGGTAATGACCTCGCCTACTCCGAATCGTACTCGCATGACGGTCGGCACTGCTGCCCAGACCGCGCCGCCGAAGGCCGACGCACCCAGTACGATGGGCACCAACACAAGGCCCGGCATCCATGCCAACGACAATCCTGCGGCCACCGCACAGATCGCGCCCGCGTACAACTGGCCTTCCGCTCCGATGTTCCAGACCCCTGCGCGGAACGCGAGCGCCACGGCGAGGCCGGTGAACGTGAGAGGCACTGCTCTCACCAGAGTGATGGAGACAAACGTCCTCCAGCTCCCAACCGAGCCGTTCACCAAGGCTGCTGCTGCCTCGACTGGGCTATGCCCCCCTGCTAGGAGGAGGATCGACCCAACTACTGCGGTAAGTGCAACCGCACCTGCCGCAATAAGAACAGGCTCCCATGCCCTCGACCGCGAGCCGGCCTCGTCACTCATCTGCTGGACCGGAGAGCATCAACGCACCCACGCCCGTTCGGGTTCGCTGATTGCCGGGCACTTCGCGTAGCACACCCCGAGACATCGCGTAGACGCTCGTCGACACATCGAGCACCTCGTCCAGGTCCGTACTGATCAGGACGATCGAGACGCCGACTGAGGCGAGGCGCCTGAGTTCGGCGTGCACGAAAGTCGCAGACACGATATCCAGTCCCCGTGTGGGGTTCTCTGCCACGAGGAGGTCGGTTGCCATAGCCACCTCCCGCCCCACCACGACACGTTGCTGGTTCCCGCCGGACAACGCCCCAGCAAGGGTTCGTGTAGACGTCGTCACGACTCCGTGGAGTTGAACGATGCGGTCAGCTTCGCCGCGAATTTCGTCCCAACGCATCCACGGGCCGTCCAGGTACTCATCCGACTGATGAAGGGCCAGTGCGACATTCTCTACGAGATCAAACGATGGGATAAGACCCTCTCTCGAACGGTCCTGCGGCACGAATCCAATGCCGGAAGGAAGTCGAGCACTACCGCCGTCGGGGCCCTGCCGGCCTGCCAGCACGAGTGCGAGCTCACGCTGTCCGTTCCCTTCGATCCCGGCGACCCCGAGGATCTCGCCGCGGCGCATCGTCATCGAGACGCTGTCGAGACGTGTGACGCCATCGATCAAGACCCGGACGTCCGTCAAAGATCCGACAATCGTCCGCTCTTCCTTTGGGAGATGTTCGCCACTTGCACCGTTCGGCTGAGGTGCCGGCACCTCGACCTCGCCGCCAACCATCGCCCGGACCAGGCTCGGCTCGTCGAAAGCGTCCGCTCGATCCGTGGCGACCGTCCGCCCATCTCGAAGCACGGTAATCCGATCAGCAACACCAAGCACTTCGCGCAGCTTGTGCGCTACCAGAACGACCGCACACCCCTCAGCAGCCATCGTTCGAAGGAGCGCAAACAGTCCTTGGACCTCGGCTGGCGACAGCACCGCCGTGGGTTCATCGAGCACAAGGATGGTCGGCTCACGAAGGAGCGCCTTGAGGATCTCCAGGCGCTGTCGATCTCCGATTCCGAGGCTGCTCACTGGCTCATCCAGTGGCACCCGCAGACCGGTACGTTCCATGATCTCGGCAACCGCATTGCCGACTGTGACCGGCGTCCCAGAACCTAGCGCTAGGTTCTCCAGACCGCTCAGCGCAGGAACGAGCGTGAAATGCTGATGGACGAGCGCGATGCCGTGCCCCCAAGCATCTCGCGGGGTGCGAAGCATGACCGACTGGCCCTGAATCTCTATCTCACCCGCGTCAGGCTGAATCATCCCGCCGAGGATGTGCAAGAGCGTCGACTTCCCCGCACCGTTCGCGCCCAACACCCCGTGGATCTCAGCGGGTGCGATCTCCAGACTCGCGCCGGCCAGGGCTGCAACCGACCCGAACCGCCGCTCGATACCGCTGAGCCGGGCCAGCGTGTCCGTCACCGCACTCCGGCCTCGCCCTCGACGAACGCGATTCGCGGCACTTCCAGATCGCCTGACTCTATGCGGTTGCGCGCATCGGCGATTCGCTCGAGTACGCCCGGGCCGAAACGATCGGCCAGCTCCGGGTTCACGACAAAGTCGATGACCCGATTGTTTGCTCCCGCATAGATGGCAACGCCCCGGACCTCGCCGGCCTGCCATAGCCGGGCGGTTTCCAGAAACGCCTGGGGAATACGAATGACCGCACTCCCGAGAATCACGTCAGGCGCAACAGCGTTCTGGTCACTGTTCATGCCGAGTGCCCAGACAGTGCGGCCCTCGGCTACCGCTTCGCGCACTGCCTGGAAAATCGCGAACGAACCCGCGTCGAGGTTGTGGATGAGGACATCCGCCCCGCGACTCAGCTGTGCAACGGCAGCTTCCTTGGCGGCGGCCACGTCGTCCCAGTCTCCGGTGAACGATTCGAGAATTTCAACGTCGGGCCTCACAGATCGAGCGCCGGCCTCGAAAGCCCGGAACGTTCCCTGAACAGGCGGAATCGCGAGCGCGCCGACCATCCCTATGATGCCGCTCTCCGTCGTCGAAGCTGCCGCCATGCCAGCGAGGTACGTCCCCTCCTCCAGTCGGAAGATGAGGGGCACGACGTTCGACGAGATCTGCCCGCCACCCGATACGATGAAGGTCGTGTTCGGATAGAGTTCACCGGCACGCATCGCTGCATCCTGGTACTCAAAGCCGTGAGCGAAAATCAGATCGTATCCTGACTCCGCATACGCTATAAATGCCTCGTCGAACTCCGCAGGGGTCGCCGTCTGCTGATGACTGACTTGCGCCCCTAGCATTTCCTCGATGAGCAGCAGCCCGTCATAGGCCCCTGCGTACCACCCGGCATCACTTACCGGACCGGACGTGAGGAGCGCGGCGCGAAGGGGCCATTGGCCGTCAGGGGTGTTCTCGCCACCACACGCGACGGTCGCGAGTAACAGCCCAACAGCTATGGAGGCAGGGAACTGGGGCATGGTTGAAGTAACTCTCTTCTTGTCGGACGTTCAAAGCGCTTGGTATGTTCGGGCCGAATCCCCGCCAAGGCGAGCCCACTCCAAGGTCGTCGCCTAACCCCACTTCGGAGACAGCATGTCAGAGCAGCGCGGCAACTGGACCTCAAACGCCGGCTTCATTCTCGCAGCAACGGGAAGCGCCATTGGCCTCGGCAACCTGTGGAAGTTCCCATTCATTACTTGGGAGAACAACGGCGGGGCCTTTGTACTAGTCTATCTGCTCTGCATTGCCGCGGTAGGCCTGCCGATCATGATGGCCGAGCTACTCATCGGCCGGAGCGCCCAGAAAAGTGCGGTGGGCGCTCTCAAGGAGGCCGTCGGACCGGCCTGGGGATTCGTCGGCCTGTGGGGCGTGCTTTGCGGGTTCACGCTCCTCAGCTACTACACGGTCATTGCCGGTTGGTCACTGTTCTTTTTCTTCAAGACCGCCGGATGGATGGTTGGCGGATTCCCCGAGAGCACGTCACTCGGGCAGGTATTCACTGAGCAGTCTGCGAATGGTGGGCTCCAGCTGGGCCTGTCGCTGGCCTTCAGCATCGCTACGGTTTCAGTCGTCTATTTCGGAGTTCAGAAGGGCATCGAGAAGATCGCGCGGCTCTTCCTGCCAGTTCTGTTCGCAATCCTGCTGCTCCTCCTCTTCACGTCCTTCGCAATGGAGGGATCCGGTGAGGCAATGGCGTTCATCTTCCGCCCGAGCTTCGGTGAGCTTGATCGCGGGAGTATCCTCGAAGCTCTCGGCCACGCGTTCTTCACGCTGTCACTCGGCATGGGGGCGATGATCACCTACGGGTCTTACATGGCCAAGCACCAGTCGATCGTGAAGGCATCCGCCATCATCGTCTTGCTCGACACGGTGATCGCACTGGTCGCCACGATCATCATGTTCACGGTGATCTTCACCGCGGGCCTACAGGATCAAGTGAGTGAGACCGGTACTGTGGGAATGCTCTTCATCTCGCTGCCACAGCTCTTCTTCGCGGAAGGTGTCGTTCCCTTCGGGCACATCCTCGCGCCGCTCTTCTACGTACTCGTGGCCCTCGCCGCGCTGACGTCGACGATGTCGCTCCTGGAGGTGGTCACATCGTACGTCATTGATGAGCACGGCATCCCTCGGCAGAAAGCCACACTCATGTGTGGTGCCACGGTGTTTATGTTCACCATCCTCGCGGCCCTTTCGTTCGGCGGCGCGTCGTTCGCGACAAACCTTTCGATGCCCGGGCCAATCGGCGACCTGTTCTTCGCTGGTAAGACGAGCTGGTTCGGCATGGCTGACCACTTCGTTTCCAACTGGATGCTGCCGACAGGCGGTCTCGCGATCACGATCGCCGCTGGCTGGGTGCTGACGCGCGAGGTATCGGAGTCGGAGCTCGTGGACGAGACGACACCGAGCTGGTTCAACTACTCCGCATGGCGGTTCTTCATCCGCTACGTGGCTCCCGTGGCAATCTCCGTCATCGTCGTCGCGGTCATCTTCTTCGGAGTGGACTTCAGCTAAGCGTCGACGCCGGGGCCTGGCATAGGGCTCGACCGCAAACGAAAGAGCCCCCGTCCGGACGTATCCGGGCGGGGGCTTCGTGCGAACCGGGCACCCCGGGCGCCGTCACCAACAGCAACCAGCGACTCCCGTCCATTGGGCGTGCAGCTGTCTAGTTCACGACCGGAGGTAGTCGTCGCACCACGCCGACCGGCACCTCGAAGTCATCTGTCTCGACGTATGCAGCCAGTCCATCCGGACCGAACGCGGCCGGGATCTCGGTCGCACCCATCGGGAAGGTGCCGACGTACTGTCCGGCGGGTGTCAGGATATCGATCGGACCCTCCTCCGTCGGCTCCTTGCCCCTGCGCTGAACCCAGATCTTCCCGCTCCAGCTCGCGTCGACAGCCATAAGCACCGGCAGTTCGGGATAGAACGTCATCTGCTTGATCCCGTCCTGGCTCACTTGCTGCCTACCGCCGCCCGGACCGGCAGTAATCATTTGCACACGCGGCCGCTCACCGAAGGTCTCCCACGTTTCCCCGTCGAACGAGCCGATCCGGAAGACCTCTTCGAAGTCCGCCGACATCGCACCGTCCTGTTCTGGCAGATCGATCATCTCCTGAGCGCCAACCGACGACGACACCATCCCACACGCGATCGCGATCGCGCCCAGCCCCACCACACAATAATTCCTCGCCACGACTTCACTCTGTTTTCGAGGTTACCGCTGTATCTAAGACAAGTGTAGAGGATCGAGGTCCGGAGAACGGTTGCCAGGGGACTTGCTTCGACTTCGACGGTGGGCACCTTTCATATCCCATCAGATCCAAATCACGGAACACGCATGATCAAGGACCTGCTCGACAGAGTCATCGAAAAGCGCTCGACGACACTGAAATTCGACGGACGCATCCTCTACCTCCTCGACGACGCCGAGTTGGTGAAGGCGCAGTTGTACGAGCGCCAGGACATCGACCTCACGTCAGAGTTGAAGAGCCGCCTGCGTGACCAGATCTCCACCGACGAGATCACCCCGGCCTACATCTGCTTCTTCTACGATGAGACACTGGGTGATTTTCCGTATCTCGGTCTGCGCACGACGAACCAGACCACGGGTGACCCCGAGTACCTCGTGGAGCGAAATGCCGTTCGCAATGGGGGCTTCGTCTGCTCCGTGGCCGGGAAGCGGCGCGGCAAGGGCAGCAGCCGTGAAGCAAGCCCGTACGCAGAGCTGCACGCGGGTATCCAGGTCGTGATAGCGGAGAGCATCGAGCGCATCTACAACGAGAACTGTCAGAACCTCGGCGTGCTCGCGACCAGCGACTTCAGCATGATCGATCGGATCAAAGCAGGAGATGAGATCCAGCTGTCGGAGTTCACCGAGGGCAAGGATGAGATCACTCGCCAGATCATCGAGTATGGGGGTCTGTTCGAGTTCAACGTGGCGCGCCTTCAAGGGAAGGTCACAATTCCGGTCACGGCCTCGATGCAGGAAGACGCAGCTACGACGCGGCCAATGACGCTCGCGGAAAAGATCTTCGCCAAGCACCTCGTTACAGACGCTACCAGTGGCGACACCGGGGTGCCGTGGGTGCAGCCTGGCGACGCAGGATTCTTCCAAACCGATATCCGATTCAGCCATGAGTACGTGACACCGATGGCTTCGATCTTCTTCGAGGACAAGGTCGGTATCGACGCGAAGGTTGTGGACAAGGACTCGATTCTGTTCTTCCGCGACCACCTGACCTATCTGGACAAGGTGATGAGTCAGGAGCGGATCGAGCAGGGACTCCTGGAGGTCGCGAACGAGCTTGAGGTGAAGCAGCGCGAGTTCTCCGTGAAGCAGGGCGTGAAGCTGTACGGCGAGCAGATGGGCAAGCAGCTCGGATCGCAGGCAATATGCCATTCGAAGATTCTCGAGTCGTACGCGGAGCCCGGCATGCTCATCATCGGGACTGACTCTCACACGCCACACGCGGGGGCGATTGGAGCAGTCGCGTTCGGTGTTGGAACGACGGCGATCTTCAATTCATGGATCACCAAGGACGTCCGCGTGAAGATTCCGGAATCGTTCAAGGTGGTCATCAGCGGTGAGCCGGCCGAGAACGTGACGGCCAAAGACTTCATGCTCGAGATCCTCCGCCATCCGTACATCAAAGATGGAGAGGCGATTGGACAGATCATCGAGTACGCGGGTCCCGCCGTCGAAGCACTCAGTGTTGACGAGCGCGCGACAATGGCGAACATGGCGGCTGAGGTTGGGGCGTTCACCGGAATCATCGCTGCCGACGAGAAGTCGGTGGACTTCATGGTCAATGAGCGGGGGATGGACCGCAGGAGGGCCATGGAGCTGATCGAAGGAATGCAGTCCGATCCGGGCGCCGAATATGTGAAGATCATCGAGATCGACGCATCGTTGATTCGTCCGATGGCAGCGCTTCCGAACGACCCGGGCAACGGTGTCTTCATCGACGAACTGGGTGACGAGCCCATTCGCATCGACATCGCGTACGCCGGTTCGTGCACCGCGGGAAAGAAGGAGGACATGGACATGTACGCTCGAGTCTTCGCTGAGGCAGATACCCAAGGGCTGTGCGTGCACGCCGACGTCGACGTCTTCATCCAGTGTGGGTCGATCGAGGTTCGCGAGTACTGCCGCGAGCAGGGCTACATGGCGCTGTTCGAGAAGATGGGGGCCGAGTTCATCGAGCCCGGGTGCGGCGCATGCATCGCTGCCGGCCCCGGCGTCACGACCTCCCCCGATGAGGTCTCGATTTCGTCGCAGAACCGGAATTTCCCGGGACGATCGGGTCCCGGAAACCTCTACCTGGGTTCGCCCTACTCCGTGGCCGCCAGCGCGGTCGCAGGATACGTGACGAGCTGGACGCCGGGCCAGACCATCGAGCCGGTCTCAGCTAGGAAGCTCGCAACCGTCTGATGGTCCACTCGTCTCGCGCAATTTCGGACTGAGTAGATCCGGGGGTGGAGGGCACCGACGCTGGGTCACTGGATGAGATTCGCGCTGTTCAAGCCGGCGGGATTGAAAAGTTTGAACGTGAGGAAGCAACGGCTCCGCAGAGTCTCCTTCGAGAGCGTGGTGATGCGATCGACAAGAAGGCGTGGGCCGAGGGCTGGCTCCTGCTCTTTGGCTTCGGTCCGGCAGCAGCGGCAGCGATTGCTCGCGCGCTCGTAGCGGGCGGACCCGATCTGATCTAGCCGTTCGTTGGCCTGGGATCGGCCGTTCAGATCTTCCGCATCTGGCAAGAGCGCAAACGCATCAAGAAGATAGAGGTCGAGCTGCTCGATCCGATTGATGGGTCCTGACAAGATCGACATCACGGACGACCGGCTCGAACGTCTCTGTGAGCAATACGAGTCCTCTGCCATGTAGTTAGCCGCCAACCGCTTGCCGGTCTCGTGAGCCCGTTCTAGGATCTGCCCCCGCTACTGGGCGGACTGAACCGGGATTGAGGAGCACGAGAATGAAGCGAGTACACGCATTGGGCGCGCTGGCCCTGGCCTTCCTGTGGACCGGCTGCGCAGCGAGCGACGACGAGGCGGGCGAAGGTGGAGCGATGGCCGCAATGTCGAGCGCCGATCGACTCAACCCTGTGATAGCGCTACATGAGGCTGACCAGCCAGTGTTCGGACTCTACGCACCCAGTCCGGGCGGCGGACGCGGACGGGGCGGGGCACCACCACCAGTCAAAGAGCCGGGCGTGCGAGCCGCAGAGACACTCGCTTATGGAATGAGCGACTATGTCTTCGACGGTAGTATGGAGCGCGGAGTTGAAGAGGCCCTGCCCGCCTTTACGGCATTCGCGGATGCACTGCACGAGGCCGGGGCGAATGCTCGTACGAATCCCTTAATCGTGAAAATGGCCAAGATCTCAGATCAGGCTCAGGCCACGCGAGACGTAGCCCTCGAGCTCGATGCCGGCGTCAGTGGCGTGATGTTCGTCGAGGTCGAAAGTGCAGGAGAAGCCCGGATGGGCCTGGACGCCATGCGCTACGAATCCCAAGGCGGCACACGTCCCAACCGGGTAGGAAAGGCGCCTGGATATTGGGGTGTGACCGAGGACGAATACCGAGCCAAGGCAGACCTCTGGCCGTTGAACCCCGAGGGTGAGCTCATCAGCTGGGTCATCGTCGAAAGCCACGAGGGACTCGCAAACGTACGGGAGATTGCGGCCGTTCCCGGCATCGGCGTGCTCTGGCCAGGTGCCGGAACACTGCGTGGGCTGTTCTCGACCACCGACGCAGAGGGCACCCGAACCCTCGATGAGGAAGGCTGGGAGAACGCGATTCAGCAGGTTCTATCCGCCTGCAAGGAATTCGACATCCCCTGTGGCTTCCCGTCCAACGCCAGCGACATCGAAATGCGCATGGATCAGGGCTTCAGTGTCTTCGTAATGGGCTGGGGTGACAGCGGCTTCGCGACCGTCGAAATAGGCCGCTCGCTCGCGGGACGTTAGCTGAAGGGGGCCGTCTGGCTCAGTTGAAAAAGAGGTCGGACGCCGGTCAGGTGTCCGACCTCTTTTTCATGACTCCGTCGAGGCTGAAGTCACCTCCACCAACGACCGACATGACCAGGAAGGTCATGCAGTAGACGGCTGCAAGCTCGCCACCGTTCTCCCAGTGCCAGAGTCCGCCGCCGCCGACATGCTGATACCAGTAGGCCACGGCCATCTGGCCAGACAGAACGAACGCCACGTACTGGGTACGAAGTCCGAGCACGATCGCGATACCACCAAAGCACTCGAGGCCCCCCGCCACGCCCCTCAGGCTGAAGTAGTCGACAGCAGTCCCGCCAAACCAACTGAACAGCTTCTGGCCGCCGTGTGTGAAGAAAGTGAACCCGACGACGATCCTCCACGTGTTCTGGGCAACAGGACGCAGCTTCTCGAGGAGAGCGTTCATAGTCTACTCTTGGCGGGTTGAGTTAAGCAGAAGGGAATACCCGTTGAAGACACAGGCTCCCGTGCTATCGTTGGACGCTCACCCCCCGTTGCTGGAGAGGCAAGAACGTGAAGATGCGCAAATGCACCCGATCGGAAGGACTACTCCTCGCCGTGGGACTACTGTCAACCGCCTCCTGTGCCTCTGGCCCACTCATCGTCGAGTGGCATCAGACAGGTCCAGTCGAGTACGGCATGGATGTTCCGTCGCTAGAGCGAGCGATCGGATATCCCATCATGGCACCCGGATCCCGCGCCGAGGATTTCTGCGCCATGGTGCCACTCACCATCGGCGTCCAGGAAGTGTATGTCATGATCGGGGGCGAACAGGTCGTTCGTGTCGACATTGAGGAACCGGGCCTCCTCACCCGTGAAGGCGTGGGCGTCGGAGACCCGATCGAGACGGTCATGGCCGCCTACCCGGACGCGATCCAGACCGAGCACGAGTACGTGGAAGGGTTTTACCTCACGGTCTCAGCCCCTCCTGAAGACGGCCCTGAGATTCGCCTTGTCTTCGAGACGGACCAGACCCAGGTGACAGGATACCGTGCCGGCCTTCTGCCCTCCGTGGGGTGGATCGAGGGCTGCTCCTAGCGCAGCTCTAATTCGCGAACGGGTTCGAGAAACGCGGATCTGGCAGTAGCGCCTCGGCGGCGAGAGCGGGCATGAGGGACCCCCGGGCGGCGTAGCCATAGCCTCGCTTGAAGAACGCCTCACTCTGATACACGAGAGCCTGCTCTCGTCGCTGAACATCGAACGCGGCGTCAAAGAGCGCTTCGATGTTTGCAACTGTGACCTCACGGGCGGGACCACCATCGATCGATCGGCTCTGGCCATCCGGATGCCGCGACCGACCGAAGCGTGAGGCGAACCATCACATTTCTTGGCTTCATGCCCCGCGGCCATCACATCTGTTGCCGCGCTCGGTCCAGGACCATCGTTCTTCAGTGCTACTCCACACGCCTCCATCCTGACGACGGACAGGGCTCGTTCATTTCGTCCAGTCCCCAATGAATCCACACGAAACCCTCGGCGCGCGCTATGCGATCGTCCTCGCACTCTGTGCGACTCTGGTTGCGGCGTTACGGCCGACCAGACCGCGTACGGTGACACTGACGCCCCCGAGGTGATTTGGCGCAAGGGGCCTCGGCTCCCCCAGCCGATCACCAACAACACGGTGGCCGCCATCGAGATTGATGGGAAGATTTCGGTCTTCTCCTTCCTCGGGCTGGACTCGACAAAGGTCTGGAGCGGCGTAACCAACGCAGCGTATCGGTGGGACGTCGGAGTCGATCAGTGGGCCGCCATTGATCCGGTCCCCGGCCCCGGTCGTCTGGCCGCCACGGCCCAAGTCGTGGACGGCCGGATCTACGTCATCGGCGGCTACACGGTGGCCGAAGACGGGGGAGAGCGATCTCTCTCGGACGTGGCGATCTACGACCCGTCGAGCGATGCGTGGAGCCGTGGAGCGGATATCCCCGTCCCCACCGACGATGCCGCGTCGGGTGTATGGCAAGGAGAAGAGATCGCCCTGGTCTCCGGATGGCACGACACGGATAACATCACCGACGTTCAGTTTTACAACCCGGCATCGGACTCATGGCAGGCCGGCTCACCGATACCAGGACGTCCGGTATTCGGCCATACGGGAGCGATCGTGGAGACCCGTCCCTGATTCGTCATCGACACGGCCTCCTGGGTGGGGAGACTCCCCGCCGACGATCTCACCGATGTGTCCTGGGCCCTGATCTCTCCTCATCCGGGGCCACCACTCTACCGCGCAGCGTCCGGCGCCATCGGTGACTACGCCACCTTCGTCGGAGGGACGGACAATCCCTACAACTACAGCGGAATCGGATACGACGGGGTGCCCTCCGAGCCGATCCGTCAGATTCTCACCTACGCCCCGGACCTCGATCTGTGGGGCGAGCTACCGCCGCTGCCGGTCGCAACCATGGATCATCGCAACGTGGGCCTGGCCGGCGGACAGGTGTTCGTCGCAGGTGGAATGCTCAAAGGCTAGATCGTGAGTGATCACGTCTGGGTCGCCGAGGTGTCCCGACTGATTGGGTCTCGATAACCCACGCACCAATCACGTTGCCATTGCTAGTCTCTCGAGATTGGCACTCTTCCTGCATCTAGTCTTCTTCGTCATCGGGGGGAGATAGACTCTCACCATTATTTCGCAGCAACGCACCAACTAAGGGAGCTCACCAAATGAGTACGCTCAGACTCACCTCGAAACTCGGCCTCGTCGCCGCGCTCGCCTTCGCAGGCGCCGCTGGTGCGTGCAAAACGGTCAGCCCGGACGACTTGGATGCGAGTCTCTCTGCGCTTCGTGCGGATATGCAGCAAGCGATGGCCAGTGGCGATGAGGCCGTGGCCAGTGACGCCGCCAACAAGTTCGCCGACATGGAGCGCCGATTCGCCGCGCTCGAGCGTGATCTTCAGCAGATGGAACGAGACTTCGAGGTCACGATTTCTCGTCTCGAAGACGAACTCCGGTTCAACGTTCCCATCTACTTCGGCTTCGACGACGCGACTGTCGAGTCGGACGATCAGGACGTCCTGGCCCGCTTCAGCAGCGTTGCTCAGAAGTACTATCCCGACGCGCTCGTGACGGTCGAAGGCTTCACGGATCCGTCCGGTGACAAGAACTACAATCTCTGGCTTGGCGAAGAGCGTGCGAAAACCGTCGCTGAGTACCTTATCGGCAGCACCGCGATGACTGAAGATGGAGTGAAGGTCGTCAGCTACGGTGAGGACACCCGTCGCCTCGTCTCTGAAGGATGGGGCCCGGGCACGGAAGGCTGGGAGAACCGCCGCGTAGTGCTGGTCATCGACCACGATGGTGACCCGCCGGAAATGGCATCCGACATCGAGTCGGGCAGCTGATCGTCGAGAGCTCCATGAAATAGACGACTCATGTCGATCCTCCTGAAGGGGTCGTCGGGTTCGCCCGGCGGCCCTTTTTGTATGTGTGGATGCGAGAGCCTCTAGTACAAGTAGCCGAGTCCGACCCGGAGTGCTGCGACCTCACGCGTCTGAGCCGAAACTGATCTCCAACGATGCATCCCTGGGTAAGCGCGGCAGCCACGATGGGTACGATTGTCCTGAGCATCCTGCCTCCACATGGGGATAGGTTCCGGGACTCTACATGCCGTATCGAACCACGCAGCATGAGAGGGCCGCGATACGTCAGACAACTCAGGCCACCTTCCCGCACACGGGTGCATCGGCCATTCTTGGTCAGCCACAGCACCCTATCCAAGAGAAAAGCTTGGTACACAAATCTCCTTTCAAGCCCGACCACCGACTGTTCCCGTTCGAGTCGAAATGGTTCGACAGCCGTGTCGGGAAGGTCCACTACGTGGACGAAGGGGCCGGCGATCCGATCCTGCTTCTGCACGGAAACCCGACATGGAGTTTCCTCTATCGCGGAATCATCATCCGCCTGAAGAAACACTTCAGGTGTATCGCCGTCGACTATCCGGGATTCGGTCTTTCGACCCGCCCCGATACGTATGGGTACACTCCAGCCGAACAGGCCAACGTCGTGCGGGATCTGGTGCGACACCTCGATCTTAAAAACCTGACAATTATGGGGCAGGACTGGGGTGGCCCCATCGGGCTCAGGGTCGCCGTCGATGAACTGCCTCGAGTCCGGGCCTTGGTCATGGGTAACACGTGGTTCTGGCCGGTGGATTCATGGCAGGGAAAGTCATTCGCATACGTGATGTCGATGGCCCCGGTGCAGAGCCAGATTATCAATAACAATTTCTTCGTCGAGAAAGTCATGCCGTGGGCAGTGAAGCACCCGCTTTCCGACGAAGTCATGGACCACTATCGAGAAGCGCTCCCGACACCCACCAGCCGCATGGGTGTAGCGGAGTTCCCTGTCCAGTTGATGGCAGCGACACACTGGCTCAGGGATCTGGAGGAAGATGTGCAGACCTCCCTCCCACACGTGCCGATGCTCCTGACCTGGGGCATGCACGATCTGATGTTCACACGGCCGTTCATGGAGCGTTTCCGGGAGACGTTTACCAACTGCCGGGTGCAGCGCCTCGACGCCAAGCACTACATCCAGGAAGACGCCCCGAAGGAGATTTCTGCAGCGATCCAGTCGTTCCTCGAGTCTCCGGGCAAGGAGGGCGCATGACACCGATCGTTGTAGGTCTGGGCGGGGCGCTGGGTGCGCTCACCCGCTACTACGGCACCGAATTTGTCCGGCGACTAGTCGGTGATTCACTGCCATGGGGCACCTTCGCGGTCAACATCATCGGGGCCTTCGCCCTGGGCTTCCTCATGGTATGGCTTCAGTCGCGCGCGCCATCGACTCAGGTTCGACAGTTCATCGGAATCGGGTTCCTCGGATCGTTCACGACGTTCAGCACCTTCAGCTACGAAACCGTGGCCATGGCCCGCGAGGGCCATTTCTGGCAGGCCGGCGGATACGCGGCTTCATCCATGGCCTTCGGGATCGTCGCAGTAGTCGCGGGCGCGGTCATCGCCTCTACGCTCAGTCCGACGGGAAATTGACCGGCATTCTTCGTTGCCGTACCAGAGACCCCGACCCTATCGTCGATGAACCGGGACCACCCGAACCTTCGTCAGCGTCAAAAGAGTCCCCATGACAGCACGCCAACTCATTACTGTGGGAATCCTCGCCGCCGCGGTCGGAATCGGCCTCACAAAGGCGGCGACGCGCGGAGACGACGAGTTCATCGCCGAGTCGGAAACCCTCAGTGCCTTCGAGGTACGGGTCGGCGACTGCTTCGACGACGGCGCATTTATGGGCAACGAGGTGCAGGACATTCCGGCAGTCCCCTGTGCAGAGCCTCACGACAATGAGGTCTACGCCACGTTTGACATGCCCGGAGATAAGTGGCCGGGCGATGCCGCGGCAGATCAGGCGGCAATGGCGGTGTGCTATGATCGCTTCAGGGCGGCGATCGGGAAGCCGTATAAAGATTCCGTCATCGACTTCACAACGATGTACCCGAGTGAGCGATCGTGGAATCAGGGCGGCGACAGAGAAGTCGTCTGCATCGCCTTCCGCATGGATCTCGAGAAGCTCACTGAAACGGTCCGCGACTCAGGCATCTAGGGAACTCTCAGGGCAGAAAAAGACTCCGCCGGCCTGGAATCCGGCCCCGCGGAGTCATGGTCGCAGCAGGACTCGAACCTGCGACATCTACGATGTGAACGTAGCGCTCTACCAGCTGAGCTATGCGACCCTGAAATCACTGGAGGCCCGGGCTCGCACCCGGACCTCTTGTCATCCATACCCCTACGGGGACTCGAACCCCGGTCTCCGCCGTGAGAGGGCGATATCCTAGGCCACTAGACGATAGGGGCATCTAATTCCCTCATTTTTCAGAGGGCACAAATTGTACCCAAGCGATCCGGCAAGCTCAACCCCTCAACCCCTCAACCCCTCAACGCTTTCGCTGCGGTACGCGTCTTTAGTATCACACGAGTGGTTGTGTCCGCAGTCCCACGACGAAAACGGGCGCTCGCAACCGATTTCCAGGTACGGAGTTGTAGGATGCCAGCAGTGCAGACAGAAACGAAACTGACCCCAGATTCAGTGCGGGGGTGGATGAACACCCGACGGGGTTGGAAGAGGCGGTCGAACAAACTCACTAAAGAGTTCCAGTTCAAGCGCTTTCGTGACTCCATCGTGTTTGTGAACCGTGTCGCGACGCTCGCGGACACGCACAAGCACTACCCAGACATCGATATACGGACTGGGAACGTGACGTTGACGCTTTCGACCCAAAAAGTCGGTGGTATTTCTGAGAAGGATCTCAATCTCGCGGAACAGATTGACTTCGCGACGTCCTTCGGGGAGAACCGACAGTAGGACTTCCTGTCCCAGGTTATGCGGCGAGCAGCCCCCCAGAGAGGGGTGAGACCGAGTAGGTCCTCCCATCTTGGTCCAGAAAGTAGTCGGGTGATTCAGCCCGCAGTACGCGGTGGTCGATAGGTCCCCACCCAACGGCCGCCGTTTTCGTTCCTGCTGATTCCCCCGCGCGAAGGGCATTCGGCAAATCACCGACGAACAGCACCCGCGTCGGGTCGAGATGAATATTGAGAGCCCAGCACCGGCTCTGGGTGAGGCTTCTCACGCACAACCTGATCGCCGCACACCACGAACTCGAACAGGTCGCCCAGCCCACACACATCCATGGTCTGTCAGGCAATCCGATGACCCTTACTCGTGACGACGCCCACGCGGGTGCCACGACCCTTCAGCTGATTGACCACATCGATGGCACCCGGAAAGGGTTGAACCATCTCATCGTGGACGCTCCGCTGATACACGACATACGTCTCCAGCATGGCGAGGCGCTCGTCCTCACTCCGCGCTAAGTCGGCCAATTGAATCGGCAGGGTCTGGCCTATGGTCTCGAGGAACCGTGTGTCAGGCGGAGCTTCTTCAGGATGAGATCTACCGTGTCTACGAGAGTGCCGTCGATGTCGAAAAGGACGCCGGTCCAGCTCAGAGGACTTCTCTCGCAGCCCGCCCAATCGTCCCGACCGCGAAGGTCACCTGCTCGTCGGTCAGGACCACCGGTGGACTGAACTCCACCACCTCGCCCACCTCACCGGCGGGAAGAACGATCAGTCCATCCCGAAGAACTCTCTCCGCGATGCGAACCCCGGCACCCGCGTCCGGTCCACCACGGGCATCTTCGAATTCGACACCGATCAGGAGCCCGAGGCCACGCACTTCGCGCACTCCCTCGACGGATCTGAGCTCGGCCTTCAGAGCCTCCAGTAGTTGGATTCCACGCCGCTCCGACTGGTCGGAAATGGCTTCGGACTCAAAGACCTCAAGCGCACCAATCGCTGCTGAACACGCGAGTGGGTGTCCAAGAAAGGTGCTGGTGTGCACCGCTTCACCGCCGCTATCAGGCCAGGCATCCATGATTTCCGCAGGGGCCATGCAGGCCGAAATCGGAAGCCCTGCTCCAAGCGACTTTCCCACGCAAACGATGTCAGGCCGTAATCCGACCCGGGAAGAGGCGAGCGTGGCTCCGCACCTGCCAAGGCCCGTGAATATCTCATCTGCGATCACAATAGCCGAAAATGCGGCTGCCAGATCGGAGAGCTCCGACATAAAGCCGTCCGGAGCGAGACGGGCACCACCACGTGCCTGCATCGGCTCAACGATGATGGCGCCGATCTCATCACCGTTGGGTGCCCCATCGCTGAGGAAGACCCTGATCCGCTCTAGGGCATCCTCGGCAGAGCAGCGGTTGGTCTCGGCATCCGTGCCACGCCGGGCTCTTGCTCCTTCCGGCCAGGGGGCGAACGCGACACCACCGTAGAGCCGGCGTTCGAAGCCACTCCGGAAGTGCGGACGCTCCGTTACCGCAAGTGACCCCAGTGTGAGGCCATGATAGCTCCCTTCGAATGCTAGAACGCCCGGGCGGCCGGAAGCGAGCGCCGCGGTCTTGAGCGCGACCTCGACCGCTTCCGACCCGGTGCTTCCCAGAACGATGCGGGTTTCGTCCCACGGAGACAGTTCGGCCAACCGCTCAAGGAGCTCCAGCTTCCGAACAGGCGGGTGAATGTCGCCCATCCCATGGATCAGCCGCTCTTCCCGGAGGGCCTTCTCCAGGGGCGCACTCCGGTGTCCGAGCAAGGCTACACCGAACGCTGAGGTCAGGTCGATGAACACATTGCCGTCGGCATCGCGCACATTCGCACCCTCAGCCTCCGACCAGAACACAGGCCAGTCCGGACTACTCCAAGTGATGTTTCGTGACTCGACCTTCGAGAGCCGAGCCGCCATCTCGCGCGAGCGGGGGCCGGGCGGTGTGCTGACGATTCTGGGCAGCTGTTTACCAAACGGCCGGTCGCCCTGGTTCACTACTCCGCCGAAAGCTGGGGCTCCGCCTGCATCCCCATCGCATGGTAGCCCTTATCTACATGCAGCGTCTCGCCGGTAATTCCAGATCCGAGGGGTGAGCACAGGAAGGCCGCCGCCCAGCCAACCTCATCGGCGGTGTTCGCCTCTGGGAGAGCGGCGTTCTCTTCGTAGTATTCGACCATGCGTTCGATCGTCCCAATCGCCCTTGCTGCCCGGCTCGCGAGTGGGCCCGCACTGATGGTGTTCACGCGAATACCCCAGCGACGACCCGCCTCGAAAGCGAGAGTGCGTGTGTCGCTCTCGAGCGCGGCCTTCGCTGAGCTCATGCCACCGCCATATCCGGGAATCACTCGCTCAGCCGCCAGATAGGACAGCGATACCACGGATCCACCCGGTCGCATAAGCGGTCCGAAACGCTGCACCATGCTCACCATGGAGAATGCGCTCGCAGAAACGGCCGCCAGATAACCGGGGCGACTTGTATCGAGGAGGTCGTTCTGCACCTCAGGCCCATTGGCGAGAGAGTGGACGAGGATATCCACGGATCCATCCCCGAAGTCCGCCTTCATGCTGTCGGCAACTCCTTGGATCGAGTAGCCGCTTAATTTCACGTATCGCTTGTCGTTCGCGACGTCCGCCGGAACCACGTCGTCCGTGTCGTAAACGGCGTCAAACGGATAAACCCGCTCAAACTCAATCTCGCCGCCGCCGGGCAGCGACACGTCCAGCTTCCCACGTTCCAAGCTCTTCGTGAAGATCCGCATCGTGGGCGGCCATGTCCCCACGCAGATCGACGCACCCGCCTCTGCAAGGGCCTTAGCAATCGCCCAGCCGTATCCCTTGTCGTCGGCGATGCCCGCCACGAAGGCTCGTTTGCCGGTGAGATCAATCGACAGCATGTGCTTTGGCTCCTCGTGGGAGGGGTTGAGTCAGGGCAGGAAAGCTATCCTTCGGGTGTGTGCGAAGGGAGTGCTAAAGGAGGTAGACCCCGGCCGCGGCATACGCCGACAACAGAATCGCTCCCTCCCATCTCCGGATACGCCAACCGCTCCTGAGCAGTGGAAAAAGCAGCAGGGAGATTGCGATCACCACTGGGAGTTCCCGAGAGAGAATCGAGGCCGGAACCCTGATCGGCTCCAGGAGCGCAGCCGTTCCCAAGATCGCCGTCACATTGAAGATGTTCGAGCCGATAACGTTGCCGACCGCGATATCCGTCTCACTCCGGGCAGCCGCGACAACTGCCGTCGCGAGCTCCGGGAGTGACGTGCCCACCGCGACGACGGTCAGACCAATTACGACCTGAGAGATTCCGAGTGAAGACGCCACCTGAACCGCGCCCTCGACGATGCAGTAGCCACCGAGCACCAAGCATGCCGATCCCGCCAGAATCCAGAGAATGTCCGGTGCGTGAACCCTCGGCCGATCTTCGGCCGAGGTCTTTACGAGGTTTTTGTACTCACCGAGAACCTCCGGTGCCTGGTCCTCGACCGACCGAAAGGCGGATACGAGGTAGGCAGTCAGCGCCATCAGCAGAAGCACGCCATCACCGCGAGTGAGCTCGAGATCCCACAGTAGCGGAAAGAGTGCGGCGGTCACGAGCAGCATGATCGGCATCTCACGCCACACGATGCGGGACTTAACCTCCAGCGGTCTGACAATCGCGGTCAGACCAAGAATGAGCCCGATGTTCGCTAGGTTGGAGCCCATGACGTTTCCGATGGCCAGATCGGGGTTGCCACCCAGCGCGGCCACGATGCAAACGACGAGTTCGGGCGCGGACGTGCCGAACGAAACGACGGTGAGCCCCACCACGATCGGCGACACACCAAGCGTAGCCGCCAGGCGCGCTGAGCCGCGGACGAGCCACTCTGCACCGAAGTAGAGAACGCCAACCCCCAGCGTGAGCAGGGCGACATCGAAGACCATGTCAGGCACGTCGCCTGACCCAGGCCATGAACTCGTCTCTGGTCTTCGTGTTCAGCACGTCACCGACCTCCAGCCACCCCCGTCGAGCCTGATCCACCCCGAATCTCATATCGAGGAGGCCTCGGGGCGAATGTGCGTCCGTGCTGATCACCACCGGGACACCCAGTTCGCGAGCACGATGCACGTGCACATCACTGAGATCCAGTCGGTTCGGATTCGCGTTCAGCTCAACGGCGACGCTGAGTTCCGCAGCTGCTTCGAGCACTGTGTCAACATCCATCTCAAACGGCTCACGACGATTGATAATACGCCCGGTCGGATGGGCAAGGATATCAACAGTCGGGTGCATTATCGCCTTCAGCACTCTCTCGGTCATAGTCTTCTTGTCTTGATCCATGAACGAGTGGACCGAGACCACGACAAGATCGAGCTCCTCAAGAATGTCGTCCGGCATGTCCAGCTCGCCCTCCCTCAGAATGTCGATCTCGCAAGAGCGCAGAAGTTCAATTCCTTTCACGCGCTCCCGAACCTCATCGAGCTCCACCCACTGCTCACGCGCACGCTCAGGCGTGAGGCCTTGAACCATCGCCATTACCTGGCTGTGGTCGGTCACTGCCATGTACTCGTAGCCGAGGTTCCTACAGGCGATCGCCATGTCTTCGACAGACACCTTCCCGTCGCTCCATGTGGAGTGCATCTGGAGGTCGCCCTTGATATCCTCAAGGGTCACAAGGTTCGGGAGTGTCCCACCGAGAGCAGCCTCGACTTCGCCTCGGTTTTCTCGGAGCTCAGGTGGCACCCAAGGAAGGCCTAGCACATCGTAGACTCCCTCTTCGCTGTCCCCGGCCAGGCGCTCTCCCTCTTCCTTGCCTAGTGTCCTTGGATCTGCGCCGTCAGGCACACGGAAAACCCCCCACTCATTCATTCGGAGGCCCTGCCTTACAGCTCGAGTGCGAAGCGCGACGTTGTGCGCCTTCGAACCCGAGAAGTACTGAAGGGCTGCACCGTACGACTGTCCTGGGATCACACGGAGGTCCACCTGAAGCCCGGAGTGCAGCACCACGCTTCCTTTGGTGGACCCCTGCCCTGAGATACGATCTACCCCCGAATACGCAACAAAATGATCTACGACTGACGATCCGTCGCCCTCGCAGCACGCCAGAATGTCGACGTCGCCAATCGTCTCCTTTCTTCGGCGCAGGCTACCTGCGACCTGGGCGTCCTCCACCCCAGGCGTCTGCTTCACATGCTCGAGGATTCCAGCAATCAGCTTTTCCACTTCGTGGATCTGGAAGCGGCCCGTGTGCTTTCGATGATCCTCGATGGAGCGTCGAATCTTCTCGACGCTCTTCAGACCGAATCCATCCAGATTCTCGACCGTCCCCGCGTCCAGTTGCGCTTCGAGATCGTCCACAGTCCGCACGCTCAGCTCTTCGAATAGTTTCCTGACCTTCTTCGGCCCCACGCCGTCGAGTCGTACGAGCTCAACAAGGGTGATGGGAATCTCCGCCGAGACCTCTTCGAGCCGCGTGATGCGGCCCGTCGAGATCAGCTCTCCAATATGCGTCGCGACACTCTTCCCGACGCCGGACAGCTCCGTCAGGTCCTCTCCCGCTTCGAGCATCGACACGAGTGAGCGACTCAGGCTGTTGATCGTGTTGACTGCGTTGCGGTAGGCCCGAATCCTGAACGGGCTCGCCCCCTGAATCTCCAGGAGGTCGGCAAGCGTTGTGAGCGTTCGAGAGACGTCGAGGTTCTCCATCAACCGTCTCCCCCGTCGATGTCGCCACCGTGTTCACGAAGGCGGACCCGATAGGCGTCGAAATCGATAACCTCCACGCCGAGGCGCTCTGCCTTCTCGAGCTTGGATCCAGCACTCTCGCCCGCAACGACAAAGGTCGTCTTCTTCGACACCGAACCCGACGTACTACCTCCCACAGACCTCCATGCCGTTTCAGCGACCACGCGCGCGACAGGAATCGCACCCGTGAAGACCGCGGTGCCCAGGTCCGGCAGCTCCACATCGACAACGTCGACCATTTGTGGAACCACACCGCGAGCCAGAATCGCATCTACTGCGGTAGCGTTTCGCTCATCGGCAAAGAACTCGATGATGGCTTCGCTCATGCGAGGCCCGATACCGTCGATCGCCACGAGCGCCTCCGCGTCCGCGCCACGAATCGCATCGAATGAACCGAACGTCCGCGCGAGGGTGCGCGCGACGGTTACGCCTACCTCGGGAATGCCCAGGGCGATCAGGAAGCGAGTGAGCTCCGGCGCGCGCTTCGAGCGTATCGCCTCGACGAGCGAGGTCGCGGACTTCTGCGCAAAGCCGTCGAGGCCTATCAGCTGCGCGGGCTCCAGGTCGAACAGTTCGGCGAGGTTCGTGACGAGGCCAAGGTCTACCAGGAGATTCGCAGTCTCCTCGCCGAGTCCCTCTACGTCCAGCGCTGACCGTCCTCCGAAGTGGATGATCCTCCCTTTCAGCTGAGCCTCACACCCAAAACGGTTTGGGCATAGGGTTCTGGGGCCATCTTCGTAAGTGTCCGTTCCACACACCGGGCACGACACCGGCATCTCATACGGTGCCGCGCGATTCGGCCCGGGCTCGACCACTTCGACGACCTGCGGAATCACGTCACCAGCCCGCTGGATCCGGACGGTGTCCCCCTCCCGTAGGTCCTTCCTCTTGAGCTCCTCTCGATTGTGCAGCGAAGCTCGGGACACCGTCACCCCACCGACCGACACCGGACGAAGCCAGGCGACGGGCGTGAGGACACCGGTACGGCCGACCTGAATGTCGATCTTCTCGATGACCGTTACTTCCTGACGGGGCGCGAACTTCAAGGCTATCGCCCAGCGCGGGTGGTGTGAGGTCGATCCCATCGCTCGGCGCGCCTGGTGATCATCGAGCTTGATGACTACCCCGTCGATCTCATAGTCGAGGGCATCTCGATCGCTGTCGTACCCCGCGTGGTACGCGAGAATCTCGTCAGCTGACCGGACCGTCTCGATCCGGTCGGGCACGCTGAAACCCCAGCTCCGGATCGCCTCGACGCCCTCCGTGTCGGTCGTGAACGACGTGCCTTCGACGTGAAGAACGTCGTATACGAGCAGGTCCAACTTCCGGGTGGCGGTCACACGAGAGTCCAGCTGCCGTACGGCTCCGGCCGCCGAGTTCCTAGGCGAGGCATACGGCTCTTGGCCGGATGCCTTGAGCCCCGCGTTAAAGTCGGCAAAGTCTGACACATACATGAGGACCTCACCCCTTACAGCGAGCAGGCTTGGCGCAGGGCGGACATCGGTACGGAGTTTCAGTGGCACCGTGCCGATCGTCCGGATGTTCTCAGTGACACCCTCACCTGCACGCCCGTCCCCCCGTGTCACGGCACGGACCAGAACACCATCCTCGTAAACGAGCTCGATCGATGCGCCGTCCAGCTTGGGCTCCAGGATATAGACCGGGTCGACCCCCTCTCCCAGAGCTTTTCGCACGCGTTCGTCAAACCGAACAATGTCCGCCGCCTTCTCAGACGAGTCGAGAGACAGCAACGGCGCAACGTGGTCGACGGTCTGAAATCGGTCCTGGGGCGGTGCGCCGACGCGGTGTGTCGGGGAGTCGGGAGTGGCGAGCCCGGGGAACTGCGCCTCGAGCGCCTGGAGTCGACGAAAGAGCTCGTCATACTCGGCGTCGCCGATTTCGGGGCGCGCCTCGTGATAGTAGAGGTCCGAGTGCCGCGTGAGTTCGGCTCGCAACTCTCCCACCTCCCGAACGACATCGTCGGGAATCGGTTGCGCCTGTTCGCGCGGATCGGGGGCGTTGGTGGTGTTCAATGCACTCCGCAGAGAAACCGAATACTTCGTGGAAAAACCGACCTCTAATATCGCCTGATTGTGTCCCGATGGCACCGGCCGTGGCCTGACGTAGCGCGAAAGCCATTAGCCACAGATCTTTACGGCCCTTCGCCGTGGGGATTCCCGGCGTCGAAATCGTTTTGTGGATTTTGGGGGAGGCAACATGAAGCTGCATCACTTGATTTTACGGACGGCTGGCGCCGCCGTGGCGACACTCGTTTTGACAAGCGGAATCGCCGCTCAGCAGGGCGGCATGGAAGAAACGACTCGTCGTGGAGCAGATGAAGGCGACGGACCACATGAGCGCCTGATCCTTCGAGGCGGCATATACATCGACGGCGCGGGAAGCCCGCCGCTCGGGCCGGTCGACATCGTCGTGGAGGATGACCGTATCGTCGAGATCCGGGCGGTCGGGTTCCCGATGGCCCCTATCAATGAGGCGCGCCGTCCGGATGGCGCTACGCGCGAGATTGATGTGAGTGGCATGTACATCATGCCGGGCTTCGTCGACATGCACGCCCACACCGGCGGCGCCGGGAAGGCGCCGCAAGCCGAGTACGTCCATAAGCTCTGGATGGGGAACGGGATTACGACGTCTCGCGGTGTCGGTCACGGGTCGATGATGTGGGGACTCGAGCAGAAGGCGCTATCGGAGCGCAACGAGATCGTTGCTCCGCGGATGTACACATACGCCCGACCCGGCGAAGCTTGGGACGAGGGTCCTGTCGATTCGCCAGAAAAGGCTCGTGAGTGGGTCCGATGGGCGGTACAGGTAGACGTCGACGGCGCGAAGATCGATGGACTGAAGCTGACGTCATATCCGCCCGACATCATGGAAGCTCTGATCGACGAGGCGCACCAACATGGCCTAGGTACAGTGGCCCACCTGGCGCAAACGGGTGTGGCCCGAATGAACGCACTCGACGCGGCCGAACTCGGTCTCGACATGATGACCCACTACTACGGTCTCTTCGAGGCGCTCTTCGACAACCGCACGATCCAAGACTACCCAGCTGACTACAACTACCAGAACGAGCAGCACCGTTTCGGTCAGGTCGGGCGGCTCTGGCAGCAGTCCGCAGAGCCCGGATCAGAGGCGTGGAATGCGCTGATCGATCGCTTCCTTGAGTTGGATTTCGGTATCGATCCGACCATGACGATCTACGAAGCGAGCCGTGACGTCATGCGCGCGCGTCAGGCTGAGTGGCACGAGGAGTACACGCTGCCCAGCCAGTGGGACTACTACCAGCCAAGCCGTCAGGCACACGGTTCCTACTGGTTCGACTGGACCACCGAAGACGAGTACCACTGGGGTCGTTTCTACGACAAGTGGATGCTCTTCCTGAACGACTACAAGAACGCAGGCGGCATCGTCACGACCGGCTCGGACTCAGGCTTCATCTACAAGCTCTACGGCTTCGACTACCTCCGTGAACTCGAGTTGCTCCGCGAAGCAGGCTTCAACCCACTCGAGGTCATTCGCGCCGCGACCTACCACGGTGCACTTCAGCTGCATAAGCCAAGTGGGCAGGAGAACAACCTTCAGTTCGGCGTTCTCGAAGTCGGCGCCAAGGCGGATATGGTCATCGTCGACGAAAACCCACTCGCAAATCTCAAGGTGCTCTACGGAACCGGAACCCCGCGATTGAACGACGAAACGGGAGAAGTCGAGCGAGTTGGCGGCATCAAGTACACTATCAAGGACGGCATCGTGTACGATGCGCAGCAGCTGCTCGAAGATGTGCGTGAGATGGTCCGCGAGGCCAAAGCGCGCTCGGTCACCGAGCAAGGCTCGTAACGTCCGAGGACCTTTAGCTGTGGTCTGCTGAAGGCCCCGGCAGTAGTAATTTGACGAGCCCTCGTCCGGTTTTCCGGGCGGGGGCTTCGCCTTCTGCGTATTTTGCGCCCCCTCCAAGATACAGGGTCTCGGGGGACAAGTATGAGCTTTCCGGAGAGAGCCAATGAGCACGAGGGGACGTATCGGGCACAGTGATCGCGAGCGGAGCGGCAACAACGGAATGCGATTTCGGGTGGCCGCGGCTTGCGCATTGCTCGCAGCAGGCGTGGCGGGTCCGTTGTTGGGGGGAGGTTGAGCGACTCCATGAAGGACTCAGGAATGACCCTCGACGTTGCAGCGCTCCGGGCAGACACACCCGGCCTGGCTCATCGTGTACACCTCAACAATGCCGGGGCAGCGCTGATGCCTCAGCCCGTCATCGAAGCGATCCAAGGGCAACTCGACCTCGAGGTCTGGCACGGTGGGTATGAGGCCGAGGCCGAGGCCAAGGCGAGCGGAATCGTCGACCAGGCGTATGAGGCGGTCGCCACGCTACTCGGAACCTCGGCCGACCGGATCGCGATGACCGAGCATGCGACCGCGTCTTTTTCAGCGGCACTGTCGTCGATCCCCTTCGAGAAAGGCGATGCAATCGTAACGACGCGCCACGACTACGTGTCGAACCAGATTCAGTACCTGTCGCTCGCGCACCGACTCGGGATCGAGATCGTTCGAGTTCCCGACGCCCCTGAGGGCGGCGTCGACCTGGCCGCGATGGAGGAAACCATTCACCGGCGGCGTCCTCGGCTCGTCGCAGTCACCCAAATTCCGACGAACTCCGGCCTGGTTCAGGACGTTGCTGCCATCGGCACCATGTGTCGCGCTCGAGACATCGTGTATCTGGTAGATGGGTGCCAGTCGGTGGGTCAGATGCCAGTCGACGTCGAGGCCATGGGATGCGATTTCTTCTCGGCTACCTCACGGAAGTATCTGCGTGGACCGCGTGGCGCCGGCTTTCTCTATGTGTCCGATCGAGTGCTCGATCGAGGCTTTGAGCCGCTGTTTCCTGACATGCGGGGAGCCGACTGGATCGATGGCGATCTTTACCAGCCAGCGCCGGACGCGCGACGCTTCGAGAGTTGGGAGTTCTTCTGGGGGCTTGTCCTTGGAACGGGCGCAGCGGCAGCCTACGCGAACGCGCTGGACATGGAACTGATCCGTGATCGAGCACGCGGGCTCGCCGACACACTGCGCACCCGGATCACCGGGTTGCCTGGCGCCCGTGTTCTTGATCACGGTGCGGAACTTGGGGCAACTGTGACGGCATCCTTCGAAGGTCAGGTGCCTTCGGAACTTGTCACCCAGCTAAAGGCACGTGGAATCAACACGTCATCACAGACCAGGATCGATGCCGTTCTCGACTACGACGAGAAAGGCGTCGACGGGGCCCTCCGGATGTCACCTCACTACTACAACGACCACTCGGATCTCGATGCCCTGATGGCTGGGCTCGAGGAAATCCTGTCTTCATGACACGCTACCTGACAGAGTCCGTGAAGATTTCTAGAAGTGCTTCCGTACTTCTGAACACGGGTATGAGGCCCGTAAGGGAGTAAGGAGTGCAGAGATCGTTGGAACTCGAATTGATCAGAAAGTGCAAGGCCGGACGGTCCCGGTTCTACGAACCTTTGGTGCGTGCCTATGAGCCAGCCGGCTTGCGCCTCGCTGTTGCCATGATGGGCAATACGGAGGACGCCAAGGACGCACTGCAACTGGCGTTCATTAAGACGTACGGCACGTTCCCGTGCTTCGATTTGCGCAAGCCATTCGGCCCCTGTTTTTTCCAGATCCTCCGCAATCAGTGCAGGGACATACTTCGGTCACGGAAGGCCAAGTCCAACATGGAGGCGATCGATGAGCGGCTCGAACAGCGATCCGCGAGTTCGGAGCGGGGGGCCGGACGAATACGTAAGCGGTCGGCTGCAAAAGCGCGTCTGTGGGCTACGCCAATGGCTCGACTCGCTACGCTACTCGCGGCCCTGCTGATGGTTGGATGCGCCAGCACGGGACTCCGGGGCTCCGGCGTGGACCGGGACTCGATCGAGGAAACGCTAAACACGGCGCCAATGGACCAACTCCACTTTGGAGTGCTGGCGGTTGATGCAGCCTCCGGTCGCGCCCTCTACAGCTACAACGCGCACAGAAAATTCATCCCTGCCTCGAATCAGAAGATTCTGGTCACGGCTGTGGCCCTGTCCCTGTTCGGACCGGACTATCGCTTTCGGACCGAGGTCCGGACACGCGGGTCGATCGACGGATCATTCCTCAACGGCGACTTGGTCTTCGTTGCATCGGGAGATCCATCGCTATCGGACCGGTACTGGTCCTCAGGCACGGCAGCGCTGGAGGCCCTGGCCGACAGCGTGAGGCGTGTCGGAATCACTCACGTGGCGGGCTCCGCCTGGGTGGATGTCTCGTCATGGGACTCGACCACCGTAGGTCCGACATGGGAGGTCGAGGACCTCAGGTACGGCTACGGATCGACCGGTGGAGCCTTCGCGATCGACGAAGGGGAGATCCAGGTCATCGTGGAAGGAGGTCCCTCCCCTGGGGAAACCGTAAAAGTGGAATGGACCCCGCTCGGGACGTCAGACTTCGTTCAATCCGAGCTCGTGACCTCCGCCCCGGGCAGTTCGACACGGGTGCGTCCTCACTATCTACCTGAAAGCCGCCGACTTGTGCTCAAGGGCAGGGTCGAGTCCGGTCGAACCGACACGCTTTCGTTCGCTCTTCGAGATCCTGTCCGGCAAGCGGCGACTGTCCTGTCCAACGCTGTGGACCGTGCCGGCATCGAAATTGAAGGTGGATTGAGCGTTCGATGGCCCGCTGACAACCCGACCGGAGCCCTCTGTTCAAGGACCCGGCCACACTCCTGCTCGAATAGCCAGGTCATTGCAATACTTGAGTCACCCCCGCTCTCGAAGCTTGCCTCAGGAATCCTCGGACCGAGTCAGAACTGGATGACGGAACAGCTGGTTCGCACCCTGGGTGCCCGGTACGGAGATGAGGGGAGTTGGGACGAAGGCATGAGTATCATTCGTGCATACCTCATCAATGAGATGGGAGTCGATCCGCTCGACGTCTCTGCACGAGATGGGTCAGGTCTGTCCTTCTACAACCTTGTCACCCCGCGCGCGCTGGTTCGCATCCTCCGGGAAATGCAGCAGGGCGGGTCTGCCGCCGAGTACCGGACGGCGATGGCGGAGCCCGGGGAGAAAGACTCGACACTCGAAAATCGCCTTCCGGAACTTGAGGGCCGGCTCTTCGCCAAAACCGGGACGATCTCTAATGTGAACTCCCTGTCCGGATATCTCGTACGGGATGACGGGCAGGAAGTAGTGTTCTCGATTCTGGCCAATGCCTCGGGAATGCCCGCTAGTCAAGTCCGTGTAGCGATCGACGAGATCGTTCGAGGGCTCGCCCGCTAATCAGCCGCAATCAGACAACGACGCCGTGACCACATGAGCGACTACGACTTCTCAGAACTCCCGTCCGATGACGAGCTCGGCGTCACGGACGAGGACCAAGAACAATATGCGCAGGAAGGCCCTCCTGCTCCTTCACTGGACGAACCGGCCCTCTACCCGGAGTCCCGCGCGGAGCGAAAGCATGCCAAGGATTCGGCCAAGGCGGGCATGAAAGCTTCCGCCGCCGTGGGTGCAGAAGGTCCTCGCCGCCGATGGCGCGGCCCAGCCACGCTGGTTGTGCTCCTAGCCTTGGGCTGGGTGTCGAGCTCGCGCACCGGGATCCCAAGCCCGGCACCGGCAAACGCCCCGGCCACCCAGTTCTCCTCAGCTCGCGCGATGGCGACGCTCGTCGAGCTCGCACGAGAGCCACACGCACCAGGGTCGCCAGAACACGTCCGGGTGCGTGGATTCATTGTCGAGCGCCTCCTAGAGCTGGGCTTGGCTCCGGAGATCCAGACGACGACCAGTGTCGCTCAACGCGGTGGGTACGCCCGCGCCGCGACCGTCCGAAACATCATCGCTCGCATACCGGGAACCGACCCGAGCGGAACCGTGCTGATCACTGCTCACTACGACAGCCGCGAGATCGCAGTTGGAGCCGCAGACGATGGATCCGGGGTCGTGACGATTCTCGAATCCGTGCGGGCCCTGCTCAAGGACGGCCCGCTCGAGAACGACATCGTCGTCCTTATCACTGACGCTGAAGAGCTGGGGCTTCTCGGGGCACGAGCCTTCGTCGCCGAGCACCCGCTCATGGCAGACGTCGACCTCGTCCTCTCGTTCGAGATGCGGGGTTCAGGCGGCCCGTCCATCATGTTTGAGACGAACGATGAGAACGGTTGGGTGGTCCGAGCGCTCAAGGAATTTGATCCAAGTCCAGCGACAAACTCGCTGTCGTACGAGGTCTACCGGCGAATGCCGAACGGCACGGACTACACGGCGTTCAAGAACGTCGGCGTCCAAGGCCTCAATTTCGCTGCAATCGACAACGCCCACGTGTACCACCAGGCCTACGACACTCCGGACAACCTGTCGGAGTCGACGCTGCAACATCACGGCCTTCATGCGCTCTCCGCTCTACAGTATTTCGGTCAGGCCGACCTGTCTGAGGTGAACGCTCCAAACGTGGTGTACTTCACCTTACCGGGCGCAGGACTGGTCATCTATCCGTCCGTTTGGGTGAATGGCATCTCGTTACTGTTGCTCATTCTCTTCGCGGCGTTCTTCTGGATGGCACGACGAAACGGCGCTCGGCTTCTCGGAGCCGCCGCAGGCCTTGGCATCGCAGTCACGGCCGCAACGGCAAGCTGGGTCGCTGCGACCGCGCTTCTCGACTGGCTGCCGACGATACACGACGAAATCGGTTCTCTCCCCGGATCGATCTACCACAGTGAAGGCTTGTATATCTTAGTGATAGCCTTCGCCGCATTCGCAGTCGTGACCGCGCTGACGGCAGCCACCCGTCGGTGGGTATCCCTAGTCGAACTCATGCTCGGCGCTTTCCTGGTACCGCTCGGCGCGGCGATCGCTCTGGGTGTGGTCGCGCCACTGGGCGCGATGAACGTCCAACTCCCCCTCGCGGCCGCCCTGTTGGCAGGCATCGCCATGACATCGCTGGGTTCACGGGCGGACAGCACGGTCGGATGGGTCGCCGGCCTGCTCCTCGCGGCTCCCGTGTTCTTCATCCTGCAGTGGGTTGTCGAAATCCTCTGGCTTGCGTTGACGCTCTCGCTGGGAGGAGTGATCGCGGTCGTGATCACGTTCGGAGTCCTGCTCTGCCTGCCGGCGCTCGAAGGTCTGCGCTACCCGAACAGCTGGTGGGCACCACTGTCCGCCGCGGCCCTTGCCGGAACCTGCCTTGGTATGGGGTGGCTGGGCGCCCGACCAAACGCAGAGCGTCCTTCACCGAGCACGCTCGTCTACGCGTACGAGCACGGAAGTGGCGCGGCGCTCTGGGCGACATCACCCACCGAGGAAGGGCGCGATCTGGCGGCGACTGCCTGGGCCGAATCGAGTGCCTCAGGGCCGTTCGATGAGAGTCGTGACTTGGAAGGATTCGGGTACCGATCCGGTGTCGTGCCGGTACGAACGGCGTCAGTCGTTTCGGCCGCACCACCGTCGGTCATGCTCGTCGGGGACTCAGTCATAGACGGCACGAGGCACGTCACGATGCGTGTGCGCTCCGAGATCGGCGCCGAGATGTTGGCTTTTCAGTTCAATGGCGGAACACGCGTGCACAGCATCAACGGCAAGCCACTGGATAACCCTGAGACCATCGTTGGAATGGATCACTGGGGTGAACCCGACGGCAGCGTCGCACTCGAGCTAACCCTGCCTCCGCTGGAGGCCATAGACGTCACGGTGATCGAGCACCTTCTCCGCCCGGAGGAATTACTGGGCGCGGAGCCATTCAAGCGACCAGACGGGCTGGCCCCGGACATCGTGTGGATGAGTGATCGAGCCATGTTTCGGTATTCCGTCGCAGCGTTTGTCGACCCCCGTCACGCCATCGTGCAGCCGGTGCAGATCGACTTGCCCGGGCCGGGCGATGGAGCTGCGGAACTCAAGGTGGACGAAGGCGACACGACCGACCGGGCTCGGAAAGGCTCCAGCTAACCCAACGCTACGCGATCTCGTTAGCCTCATTCCCTTCTGTGATCGCTCCGTTGAGGACCAGGAAAGGCAACGCTTTAGATGCGGCGAGCACGTGGCTGGTTCGCGTGAGGGCCCGACGTGGTCAGGCCCGCCGGTTAGGTTCACAGCAGGCCGACGCACCCACCACAATCAGGGCGTTCCGCCCTTGCCTCGTGGAGGCAGATTTAACGCCCGTTGCTCTTGGGGCGTCTAGTGCTTCAGTTAAGTTGAGTTCTACAAGTTAGCCAAGGATGAAAACGATGAAGGGCACCAATCCCCTCCTGCGCACCGTTGGCGTGGCTTCATTAGCCATCACTATAGTCGCATGTGACGATTCGACTGGAGTCGAAGGTCCCAACGAAGAAATGGTTCTCGACGCAGCAATCATTGCCGCCGACGCTACGGTCGAAGTGGTCAGAATGTGGAGCCAATCTCTCGGCTTCGGCCTCATGCCCACCTCGCCCGAGTATGACACCACGCCCGGTAACTTCGCCGCGGCAGGTCGCCCTGGCGGCCACGGGAGCTGGGCCGGTAAGTCTTCGGGGACCAGGGAGAAGACCTGCTTTGATGAGCTCAGAAAAGAACAGACGGAATGCGACCCCCTCACGACGGCCTCCATGCACATCGTTAGGGCCATAGCTGGAACTATTGATCGCGACAAATTCACTGCCGAGATCGCGCGTGAGCGGGACATGACCGTCACGGGCATGCTCGGTGAAGAGACGCACCGGACATGGGACGGGGTCGGCACGAGCCACACCTCCCGTGCGGGCGTGCTCGCGGACGGGTCCGAACGCTCACACGAATCAAGAGGAGCATTCACCTTCACGGAGGTCGTGACGCCGATCCCGGGCTCTGAGCCACGCTGGCCGGTTTCAGGGACGGTTACCCGCAATATGACGATGACTCGCACTAACGCCGACCGCACGAAAACCCGTGAAGTCGAAATCGTCATCACTTTCGATGGTACCTCGATCGCCTCGGCTGTTGTGAACGGGGAAGTCATGGAAATCGACTTGGCCGCTAAAAAAGGCCGGAGTCCATTGAAAAAACGTCACCAAGGCTAATAACGGCATTTAGTGAAAGAGCTGCACCGTCCCTTGGGCCTTATAGAAAAGACTGAGGTGTGGCTGGCTTAGGGCCTACCACTTCTCGGTCATCCCCCTAGATAAGCGACGCGACCTGCTGAGGGTGACGAATCTCCTCGGGTCCAAACTAGCGATGTCCCTGCAGTGTTTGGTCACCCGGGCAGTGGCACGAGGCGCAACCAGCGCCTTCCTGTCACCTCGAGGCCTGATCGATGCGCACGCGAAGGCCTTCGCGTGCGCTGCTGGGACGAGATCTCGCCACATGATCGACGCGTTCATCGATGTCGGAGTGGACGTGAACACCGTTTCGGTCTGGGTGCATGGGCCGTGCGCCGCGTTTCATCGTCTGGTGGACCGCGCGATCCCGGAAAGTGCGGAGCGGATAGCTCGCTCAGGTGGACTCACGAGAACGATCAGACCGAGATCCTGGAGGTGATCCTTCGTCGACGGCCTAGAGGAGGGTTGCGTCTCACCGCTTCGCAGAGCTTCTAGGTCCGGGAAAACAGCACTCAACTTCGCACTGGAGCAGAGGTTCGAGGAGATCGCTCAACTCTTGTCGTCAGCTTAGCGGACTTCTACCGTCATCCCTGTCTGCCGCTCGACCCGCGTCACGTCGAGCGATGCAGGCCCATCCATCTCACCTTCCGACTGATTCCATGACCCGACTGTCCCGTATTTTTGTCAGCGTGCTGATCATCGCCGTTCCGCTGCAAGCCTGCTCTTCACCCGCATCGGCGACGCCCCCAGCCCCAGCGATGAACGCAGCACTCCAGGAACGTCCAGAAGGAAGAGGCGGACCCGATGGCGGAGGCAAAGATGGCCCTGACGGCCCCGGAGAGTACTCCGAGGTCATCACCGAGGACGCGGTCACGCAGCCGGGCATGTTCGACGTCCACCACGTCGACGAAGACATCTTTTTCGAGATTCCAGACAGCGAATTCGGAAACGAGATGCTCCTCATACAACGGCCTCTCGAGTCGACGCTTCAGCAGCCCGGCTCGTTCTTCGGGGGCGGACCTCGGCTCATCGTGCAGTGGGAGCGGGATGGAAACTATATCATCCTGAGACAGAAAGAGTACGACCTGATTGCGAACGAGAGCGAGGCGATCTGGGGGCAGGTCGCACCGTTCCGAAAGGGTCCGGTCCTGCAGCGGTTCGACATCGAGGCCTTCGGCTCAGACAGCTCGGCCGTCGTCGACGTCTCCGACCTGTTCATCTCAAACATCCCCGAGTTCGGACCGATCGAGGGCCTCAACGCTGGCCGTAGCTGGGTCGAGGAGACCTGGTCGTTCGACGACGCGGTGAACGTTCGAGTTACTCAGAGTGGTCAGGCCCGGCCACCTACCGGTGTGAGCGGTGGGCGTGGGCGTGGGGGGCCTCCTCGCGCTACCTCTCAGACTGTTCGCCTTTTATTCAGCATGGCACGCCTCCCCGAGGAAGCCATGATGCCGCGATGGCACGATGACCGGGTGGGCTTCAACTCCAGTCGTTCCTGGGACTTTAGTCGACCCAACAACCGACTCGAGCAGGTGCGGTTCATTCACCGCTTCAACCTGGAGAAGCAGAACCCGGGCACCGAGGTATCGGACCCGGTCGAGCCAATCGTCTACTGGATTGATCCTGCGACGCCTGAGTGGATGCAGCCCTACATCGTGAAGGGCGTCGACGCCTGGCAGTCAGCCTTCGAAAAAGCGGGCTTCAGTAATGCGATCTTCGGCCGGATGGCACCCACCGCAGAAGAAGATCCCGATTTCTCAATCTTCGACGCACGCAATTCCGCCATCTATTGGTGGCCGTCGACCGTCGCAAACGCGACCGGTGGGCAGATCGTCGATCCCCGTTCTGGACAGATCCTGAAGGGTGAGGTCAACATGTTTCACAACATCATGGACCTTCAGAAGTACTGGTACTTCATCCAGGTCGGCCCACTTGATGAGCGCACACAGGAGTTGCCGCTACCGGACTCGCTGATGGGGCGTCTCGTTGAGTATGTAGTCACACATGAGATCGGCCACTCGATCGGGTTCCCTCACAACATGAAAGCCTCATCGCAGTATCCGGCAGACTCGATTCGTAGCGTGAGCTTCCTGGAGCGCATGGGAGGCAGCCACGTCGCGACCCTCATGGATTACTCGCGATTTAACTACGTAGCGCAGCCCGAAGACAACATCCCGCTCGAGTACCTGATTCCAAAGGTCGGCCCCTACGACGATTTCGCCGTGAACTGGGGCTACGCCGAGATCCTGGGGGCGCAAACACCCGATGATGAGCTCGCGACGCTCGACGGGTGGGCCCGTCAGCAGGACGACTTCCCCTGGCTTCGTTTCTCGACCCCGGACGCGGCCGGGAGTGACGCCGGAAACCTGACCGAGGCCGTCGGTGATGCCGACGCGGTGAAGTCCACCACGTATGGCATGCTCAACCTCGGGCGAGTCATGGACATGATGCTCGACGTGACAGAGACACCGGGACAAAGCTATTCAGAGCTCGAAGCGATGTACGGGCAGGCCGTTAGTCAGTGGGGACGATACATGAACCACGTGGCCGCCATCATCGGCAGTGCCGAGACGCAGGAGAAGTACGGCACCGGGGCACGCTTTGAACCGACGTCGAAGGCACGGCAGGAGGAGGCGATGGCCTACCTCGCGTCCACGGCTTTCGAGGTCCCAGGCATGTTTCTGGACGCGGGCATCCTCAGAAGGATTGAGCCATCCGGCGTTGTCGCCCGTTTCCGCACACAGCAAAGCCGCGTGGTGAATACCCTACTCAGTCAGGCACGTCTCGAACGTCTGATCGAGTTCGAGTCCCTGGATGGCGCCGCGGCCTACACCGTCGCCGACTTGATGGGCGACCTCCGACAAGGCGCATGGGGCGAACTGGATGACTCGTCGGTGCGGGTCAACACCTACCGCAGGAATGTGCAGCGCGCGTATCTCGAGGCGGTCGATAATCGCCTCAACCCGACTGAGGACGAACTGGGTCGAGCGAACAACCCGGCCCCCGCCCCGTGGTCTTCCGACATCCGGGCAGTGATGCGGGCCGAGCTGGCCGACCTCTCCGAAGCGGCAATGGACGCGCTGTCACGGGCGGCCAACGACATGACACGGATCCACCTGCGCGATGTGATCGCGGAGACCGAGAAGATTCTAGGCAGTGACTGATAGCCCCCGGAGACACCCATGCGTGATTTGACCCACACGACAGGAGGGCGAGGGGCCACAGCACGACCCCTCGCCATCGTGGCGCTCATAGTCCTCGCCGCGGCGGTCGGATTCGGGCCGGTCACTCCGGCCTTGGGGCAAACAATCCTCGTGAATACGGACAAGAGCGACCCCACGGCGAGACCTCTTAGTCACCCGGACTCAGGGACCGCGATCGCGGATCGTGTCGAGATCGCACGCACGGATCACGGCGTCCCGCATATCATGGCGGACGACCTGAAGTCGATGGGCTTCGCGATGGCCTGGGTGCAATCCGAGGACTACGGCGATCAAGTCGCAGTCGGAATGGTCCAGCGTCGTGGAGAGTATGCGTGGTTCGTCGGCCCCGACGCCGTGAGCGGAGACTTCACGGGCCGCATCATACATGCACGAGCCGAGGATACGTTCTCTCAACTCGACTCACGAGCGCAGGCAGTCTACGCGGGATTCGCGGAGGGGATCAACCACTTCGTCCGGCTGAACCCCGACCAGATGCCTTCATGGATGGTACCGAACTTCACCGCGGTCGATGCCCACGCGGCCGACGTACAGACGTGGAGCCGCGCAGACGCGGCGGCATTCACTCGTGCCGAGCTGCGGAGAAGAAGCCTCATCGCTCGCGAGGATGACGAGCCATCAGCCATTGAACTGCCGACCTCGTGGCGAAAGGCAGAGATCGACGCTGCAGCGGGCGCGGCAGTGGAATTCGAAATTGAAATGGATGGTTCGAATGCATGGGCACTCGATGGGAGTAGGATCGAATCGGGTCACGCGGTTCTTGTACGCAATCCGCACCTGTCCTGGGACGCCGGGTATTACGAAGCGCACGTTCGCGTGCCGGGGGTCATCGACTTCTACGGCGACTTCCGGATTGGAGGCGCCTTCGGAATCATCGGGGGCTTCAATGAGCACTTGGGGTGGGCGACGACGAACAACTCGCCACAGTACTCGCAAGTCTACTCGCTCAAGAAGAGCGCAACCCGACCGGACTATGTTCTGGTCGACGGACGAGAGGTTCCGATCGAATCGCGCGAGGTCCGTGTGGCCTACCGAAACGAGGACAGGACGGAAGGCTCGGCGTCAGAGTCGATCCGCTGGACACCCTGGGGTCCGATCGTCCTCGAGTTTGATGATGAAGTCTTCGTGTTAAAAGACCCGAGGGATGGGGAATTTCGAAGGGGCGAACAGTTCATGCGAATGATGCTCACGGAGAGCCTAGACGAGTGGCTGAACGTCATGACGACGCGCGCCCACCCGAGCTCGAACTTCACGTACGCAGACGCCGCCGGAAACATCGCGCTCTACTACAATGCCCGGATCCCCGCCCTGCCGCACGAGTCGACAGGCGACACCGCAGCAGTAGTCACATCAGAGGCAGACATGTGGAGTGAGCTGGCCCCGTGGGAGAGCCTTCCGCTCTACGTGAACCCGCCGGGCGGATACGTGCAGCAGGCCAATGACACGCCGGACTACATCAACCTGAACGTGCCGCTCGATCGAGATACCGTGGCTCCGAATTTGCCCGAGCCCCGATTGCGCCTTCGCAGTCAGCTGTCCTTGGACCTGATTCACAACGATCGGGTCATGACGCTGGAGGAAGTTGTCGAGCTGAAGCACTCTCCGCGGATGCTCGCCGCCGAGCGGATGCTCGACGATCTGCTCGACGCTCTCTCGGCTACTGAGCCCGACCCAGATCTGACAGAGGCCCGCCGTGTCCTCAGCGCATGGGACCGGACGGCTGCTGTGGACAGTCGAGGAGGGGTGCTCTTCAAACGCTGGATGACACACTACCTCGAAGTCACCGACACCCTGGTCTACCGGGAAGCGTGGAGCCCGGAGGCCCCAGCCAGTACACCGAGCGGTGTCGGTTCTCCGGGCCGCGCCGTAGCGGCGCTCAAAATGTCGACCGAAGAGCTACGTTCTGAGAACATTCCGCTCGACGTGCCCTGGGGACAGCTGCACCGTGTTGTGAGAGGGACCGTCGATGAGCCGGTGTCGGGATGTGAGGGCGGGTTAGGGTGCTTCCGCACCCTGTCCTTCGCGCCCACAGGAGATGGGCGCCTGGCGGCGAACCGCGGAGACGGATGGGTCTTTGCCGTCGAGTTCGGTGAGGTCCCTCGCGGGTACTCGGTGCTCGCCTACGGGCAGAGTCGCCTGGAGAACTCCCCGTACTTCGACGATCAGGCAGCCATGTTCGCACGAAGCGAAATGAAGCCGATACGCTGGACGGACGCGGACATCCGCACAGCTACGATTCGGCGTTATCGCCCTGGGCAGGAACGCACCGAGGGGACCACCGGAGGGAACCATGAGTGAACAGTCGATGGAGGCCCTTCCGGAATTGGGACAGTGATGTCATCGACTCGTGTCGCTCTCTTCGCGACCTGTCTTGCCGACCAGTTCTACGCTGAGGCCTGTGCGGACACGGTGCGGCTGCTTCGACAGCTTGGAGTCATAGTCGACTTCCCTGAAGGCCAGACGTGTTGTGGTCAGCCTTCGCACAATTCAGGGCATCGCTACGATGCCATAAGCATGGTACGGCACACCATCGACGTGTTCAAGGATGCCGAATATATAGTACTTCCATCAGGAAGTTGCACTGGGATGATCCGTAGACACTATGGTCAACTGGCCGGAGACAAGGGCCAACAGCTGTCTGAACGGACGTACGAGCTCTCCCAGTTCCTGGTGGAAGTACTCGGAGTCGAGTCCCTCGGCTCAGGCCTGCAAGGCCAGACCCTGGCGTACCACCATGGCTGCCACGCACTCCGGGAACTCGGGGTCGAGAATGAGCCCTTGAACCTGCTTCGAGGGGCGGGGGCAGAGGTCGTGGATTGGGAGGCGGACCGCGAATGCTGTGGCTTCGGCGGTCTGTTCAGCGCCAAGATGCCAGAAGTCTCAGCGGCCATGGCGGACCACAAACTCGAGACGCTCCCGGACGTCGACGCAGTTACCTCAGCCGACGGCGGCTGTCTCATGCAGATGAGCGGGCGAGCACAACACAAGCGCACCGGGCCACCGTTCGTACATCTCGCTAGTCTTCTTTGGCGAGGTGTCCAGTGACACAGTCAACTCCCAGCGACTATCGCGAGGCCTCTGCGCGTAGTCTGCGTGACACACCATCCGTACGCACGTCCGTGGGGTCGGCCACCCGGGCCTTCGACGCTCACCGAGTGAGTGCGTTCTCTGAAGTCGAGTACGATCGATGGAAGGACTGGGCGCGTGATACGAAGACACACGCGCTGACCCACCTCGATACCTACCTCGCACAGGCATCTGCACAACTCGAAGCCCGGGGCGTGCACGTCCACTGGGCAGAGACCGCGGAGGACGCCCTCTCGGTCCTGGACGAAGTCGTCGAACGTCACGGGATCAAGTCTGCGGTGAAGGGAAAGAGCATGCTCACAGAGGAGTTGGAGGTGAACGCACACCTCGAGACGCTTGGTGTACGGCCCATCGAAACCGACCTCGGCGAGTACATCATCCAACTGCTCGGCGAGCCCCCCAGTCATATCGTCGGACCTGCGATCCATAAGAGCCTCGACGACTGCCGAGCACTTTTCCACGATCGGCTTGGTACACCCCTCGACGCCGATCCGGACACCCTCGCAGCCGCCGCCCGAGACGCGCTGCGGGCCGAGTTTCTCGCAGCCGGCCTCGGCATCTCAGGAGGAAACTTCCTCGCTGCCGACACCGGCACCATCGCGCTCATCGAGAACGAGGGAAATATCCGACTGGCCACGTCCGTTCCAGACGTCCACGTGGCCTTCGTTGGTATCGAGAAGATCGTCCCGCGGTTCGAGGACCTAGCGGGATTCCTGCAGATCACCGCCCGATCAGCGACAGGCCAGGCGATCGGGCTCTTTGTCTCACTGATTCAGGGACCCCGCACACCATCTGAAATCGACGGACCAAAGGAGGTCCACGTGGTCCTCGTCGATAACGGCCGTACCCGCCTCCTCGCGGACGACACCGCCTGGGAGGCTCTCCGATGTGTCCGTTGTGGCGCGTGTCTCAACATCTGTCCCGTGTACAGGCAGACAGGTGGTCACGCATACGGATGGACCTACTCAGGTCCGCTGGGTGCGATCATCTCTCCCGGAATGCTCGGCCTCGAGAAGGCGATGCCACTCCCCCATGCGTCGAGCCTCTGTGGGGCGTGTGTCGACGTATGCCCCGTCCGAATCCCGATTCCCGACATCCTCCTTCACTGGCGGGAGAAGGCAGTCGACGCGGGGCTGGCACCTACCGGAGAGACGTTCGGTTCAAAGGCTTACGCCGGGCTGGCCGAGCGCCCCGCATCGTTTGCTGCGGCCAACGCTGCGTTGAGGTGGACTCCCTGGCGGGCAGCAGGACGGGCCCTGCCAATTCTCAAAGGATGGATGCAAGAGCGATCAGCGCCCACGCCCAGCAAGAAGAGCTTTCGGCAGATGTGGAAGGAGGGTATCGAGTGAGCACCAAAAGAGATGCGATTCTCGCCCGGATCCGCGACGCAAACTCCGGACGTACGCCAACAGATCACCCTGGTGACTTTGGCGGCTGGCGCGGCGACGCCGGTCCGGCCACCCCGCTCCAGGCCTTCGTCTCTGGTTTTGAGGGCGTCGGGGGCGAAGTCGTTTTCGTCGACAGCGAAGTGAAGGCCTCGCAGTGGTTGGCGGACTTCGCCAAGCCGTTCACATCCGTGACCATCGGTGAGGGCGTTTCCAGCGCACTTCGTCCGGATCTCCCGATCGCGCTTCCCCGTAACGCACCTCTTGCGATTTCACAGGCCCGAGGTGCGATCGCTGAAACTGGCTCCCTTGTCATGGACGCGCGTGACGGCCGACGCACTCAGCTTCTCACCCCCACGCACGTCGTAGTGCTGTCGCCAGAGAATATCTGGGAGACTGTGAGAGGAGCCCTCCTCACGCTCGCCGACGATCTGCCCGCGGCGATCGGACTCCACTCCGGACCCTCGAAGTCAGCAGACATCGGTCAGGTAATGGTCAAGGGGGTCCACGGACCGGGGCGCATCTTGGCACTCATTATCGGATGCGCGCCGGAGAAACCATGAGCTGTCTTCATTGCTTGAGCATCGCAGTCAGCGATGTCTCCGAGCGGGTATCCCACGCCCAGAGCTTCGTCGTCGGACCATGATAAGTCTGCGTACCCTGCTGGTGGGGATAGCCGCGAGCGTACTAGTCGCCTGCTCTGGGGACGAAGCGCCTTCGGGCGAAGGCTTACAACAAGCGATCCTGCTCGACCCCACCCATTCCGAGTGGTCCGCGCCGGCGCCCGACACATTCCTTGCGACGTTCCAGACAAGTCGTGGCCCCTTTGTCATCGAAGTGATCCGCGCCTGGGCGCCGATCGGTGCTGATCGCTTCTACAATCTGATCCGGCACGGGTACTACGACGACGCGCGATTTCATCGAGCCATACTTGGCTTCATCACGCAGTGGGGCGTGGCCGGTGATCCAGGCGTAACCGCTGTCTGGTACGATCGTGGTATGCCCGACGATCCTGGTATCGCTTCGAACGAGCGCGGTACGATCGCGTTCGCATTTACCGAACCCGGAACTAGGTCTACCCAGGTATACATCTCGATGGCAGACAACTCGAGGCTTGATGTGCAGGGCTTTGCCCCGTTCGGCCACGTAGTCGAGGGCATGGCATCCGTTGTGGACTCCCTCTACTCGGGGTACGGTGAGACGTCCGGTGGCGGCGTACGACAGGGTGAGCAACACCACTTGATCGCTGAAGGTAATGAGTATCTGGACAGCTCGTTTCCGCTACTAGACCGGCTTCTGCGCGTCGCTATCATCCACCGATGACCTTCGTCGAACGACGATCGAGTCCGTAAACTCGGCGCGGATCTTCTTCCCCTCACGGGGGAGAGAACGAGGTCTCCGCTACGGGGATGACAACGACCGAGACGGTGCACGGGCTACTTCTTTCGTCTAGTGATTCAGTGGCGGCGTGACGCTCCGTGCTGGTAACACGGAGAAGTATCCGTTCCCCGGAGCGTTCGAAGATATCGCGGGAGAAGAGGAGCTCTCTCTCAACCACCCGACAGAGCTCTTACTATGAGAATGGCAGTAGCGGAAGAGACGCTGCGGGGGCCCCGGACGTCCTGCCCCTGCCGAAGTCGGACGCCTAGTTCACTCGACGTTCGCGTCCCTCCCAGTACCGCTCCCTTAGTCGAAATTTTTGCAGCTTTCCGGTCGCGGTTCGAGGAAGCGCTTCGACAAATTCTATGTCGGTCGGGCACTTGAAGCCGGCGAGGTGTTCGCGGCAGAAGGCAATCAACTCAGTCGCATCCGACGTATCGCCCTCGCGACGTACTACCAAGGCAATCGGTGTCTCACCCCACTTCTCGCTGGGGACGCCGATGACCGCGCACTCGAGCACGCTCGGATGCCGGTAGAGGACGTCCTCGATCTCAGGAGAGCTGACGTTTTCGCCTCCGGAAATGATCACGTCCTTCTTTCGATCAACGATGTGCACACATCGGGTCTCGTCCCAGACACCGAGGTCTCCGGTATGAAAATAGTCATCATAGACCGCGACCGCCGTCTGATCAGGCTGCTCGTAGTATCCGCTGAAGACCACATTCGATCGGGCGCAGATTTCGCCCACAGTCTCACCGTCCTGAGGCACAGGCTTCCCTACGTCATCGAGCACTAAAAGCTCCACGCCGATGCCGGGCACGCCCGCATGGGCGCGCCTCGCGTAGTCCGCGACAGGTGTGTTGTGGTCGGGGTGTGACACGGTGAGCAATGGTGCGGTTTCCGTGAGCCCGTAGATCTGGAGAAAGCTCCACCCAAGCTCCTCTTCGAGGCGCTCGATGAACGCGGCGGGTGGAGGGGCGCCGGCGAGCACAAAGCGTGGCTTGGTCGTGATCTGATGTCGTTCTTTGTCGGGGTACTCCAGAATCCTCTGGAGCACGGTGGGCGCCATGCACGCGAAGGTCACGCCTTCCTGCTCGATGAGTGAGTAGATCGTCTCGCCATCGACGGCTCGGAGAATAACGTGCGTCCCACCCATCCCCGTGACAGCATACACGCCACCCCAGCCATTGCAGTGGAACATCGGCAACGTCCACAGTTCGACATCATCATGATGAATGCCGAGGTGCGCGATCATGTTATATGCGTTGAGGTAGCAATTCCGATGCGTGAGCATCACGCCCTTCGGCCGTGCGGTCGTCCCAGACGTGTAGTTGATGGAGACCACGTCGTTCTCATCGACCGGTGGTGACGGCTCGGCGGGTCGCGTCTCCTCAGCGGACGCGATCAGCTCATTCCAGTCGGTCCACCCGGCCGGGGGCGCCGGCTCGTCGGACGCAGAGATGAAGTGTCGCACCTTACTGAGCCCGTCCCTTACTGCGTCCACAACAGCCGTGTACTCCTGATCGACCATCATGACCTTAACGCCGGCATGATCGAGGATGTACTGATGTTCCGGACCAGTCAGGCGGTAGTTGAGCGGGACGAGAATCGCTCCGATCTGGCTTACCGCATAAAAGCTTTCGAGAAAAAAGTGCGAATTCGGGGAGAGGATGCAGACGCGGTCCTCTCTCTCGACGCCAAGCCCCAGCAACGCGTTCGAGAGCCGATTCACCCGAAGTGTGAGTTCGGCGTACGTCAGGCGGACTTCACCGTCCACCACCGCACATTTCGTGGGGTATACCTGTGTGGCGCGCCGGAGGAAGTCGTCGATCAAGAGGGGTACATGCATGGTGCTCTCCGAGCGTCGTCAGAACCGCATCCGTCCGGACCACAGTCTAGGGGCGAATTATGCACGACAGCCAGTAGCGACTCGGATGAGCGGACCTCATGTTCACAATGCGCCGCATGCTTTCCACGCCCCCTACCCTGAGAACTGTAGATGCCTGACCACAAACCCAGACAGTTAAAGCGGGTCCTCCGCGTCCGTGACGGCCTGGCAGTCACTGTGGGAATCGTCATCGGCGCGGGGATTCTGGGGACGCCCGGTCTCATCGCCGGTTATCTCGGGAACCCACTGATCATCCTTGGCATGTGGTTCTTCGGAGGTGTGGTCGCAGGCCTCAGCACGCTCGTACTCGCCGAGATGGCGGCGGCGCTCCCGGAGGCGGGGGGCAAGTACGTGTACGCGCGCCACGCCTGGGGAGACACGATGGGCTTCGTGGCCGGCTGGTCCGAGATCTTCGTGACGCGTGGTTTCAGCGGTGCGTCCAAAGCCGTCCTGATCGCGACGTACCTCTTTTTGCTCGCGCGCCCCGGATCGACGGAGGCGCCGGCCGGGCCCTGGGTCGGCCTGGTCGCTCTGGCCGTCGTGCTAGCCTACTTCTTGCTCCACACCCGCGGGCTCAAGGCGAGTACAACATTTCAGAACGTGATGACTGCACTCAAGGTGCTCATCGTTCTGGCCATCGCGGGCGTGGGCATCGCGGGTGGAGCGGCAGCCGAAACCACAGCACCGCTAATCAGCGGCGAAACGGGCGCAGGGCTACTCGGCTACGCGCTGGCCTACCAGTCGATCTCGTTCGCCTACTACGGCTGGGAAGATGCGGCGAAGATGTCCGAGGAGGTCATCGATCCAGGGACGGCGCTGCCAAAGATTCTTCTTGGTGGTGCGATGGCCGTCATGGTCATGTACCTGCTGATGAACGTCTCCTTTCTCTCCGCACTCACCCCCGGACAGATGGCGGCTTCCGAGCTGGTGGCCCGTGACGCGACCGCAGCAGTCTTCGGCGACACCGCCGGCGTCGTCGTCCTGGTCGCGAGCCTCCTCATCCTCATCAGCAGCGCCAACGTCAACTTTCTCGGGCTACCCCGCGTTGCCTTCGGCCTCGCTCGCGAAGGCCTCGCTCCCCGTGCGCTCGGTGAGGTGGACGCTCGCGGTACACCGAGGAACGCGCTTTACATGATCGCCATCTGGATTGGTCTGCTCGCGGTGACAGGAGAATTTGAACGACTGATTCGCTTCATGATGACGACCGCCATCACCGTCGATACGATGGTCCTGCTCGGCTACTTCAAGCTCCGCGCTGACCGCCCGGATTTGGAACGACCGTTCCGTATGCCCGGGCACCCGATTCTACCGGCCATCACGGTCGCTCTCTACATCGCCATCCTTGGGATCCTCATCTACACCCAGCCGGAGCTCGCTCTCGGTGCAGGAGCTATGCTGGCGGCGATGTTCGTCGCCGGGGTAATTACGACGAGGCGGAACGCCGCGAAAGAACCGACTGGATGATCCAGCCGCCAAACCCTTAGCCGACGTGAACCGTCCCACGCAGACAATCCGGACGCTGGTCAACGCGGGAGTGACTCACGTGATCGGGATTCCTGACAACACATCAGGGCCTCTCTTTCCGGAGGTGCGACGTCACCCAACGCTGACGCTGATCACGGTGACTCGGGAGGGTGAGGCATTCGCGATCGCCGCTGGCCTCTGGCTTGGCGGGGCGTCGCCTCTCGTCGTCATTCAGAACACGGGGCTCCTGGAGTCAGGGGACAGTATCCGAGGGACAGCCGTCCGGATGGCGGCGCCTGTTCCGATTCTGATTACCGGGCGCGGCTACGCCAAGATGCTCACAGCTGGAGTCACGCCGGATGACCCCAAGACTAGTGAACTGCTCACACGAGCCGACGTCGACTCAACCGCCCTCCTCACCGAACCTACGCTCGAGGCGTGGGGCATTCCGTTCGACCTCTGTGGCGGAGAGGACGATCCGACTATCGCGCTCGCTCGCACCGTAGAGCAGGCGCAAAGCGAGCAGCGCCCAGTCGCGCTCGTACTTACGCGGCCCCTGACATGACGCGGTCGTTGATAAGTCACCAATGTTGACCACAGCCCAACTCCTCCATCCACTGGCTTCACACCGAACAAACGAGGTCGTGGTCACGACCATGAGCGCGGTGCGCCCGTGGGGCCTCTTGTCAGATAGCGACCTGGACTTCGCGTCAGCTGACAGCGCGATGGGACACGCAGCGGACCTCGCGTTGGGAGTAGCGCTGGCGAGACCTGAGAGGAAAGTCATCTGTCTGAACGGCGACGGCAGTATGCTCATGTCTCTCGGCACGTTGGCCACAGCTGTGGAAGCCGGGGCACGCAACTACGTCCTGATAGTCTCGGACAACGGAGCGTATGAGATCACCGGCAATCAGGCCGTCGCGGCGGCCGGCCGGCTAGATCACGCAGCGCTCGCGGACGCTTCAGGGTTTCGCAGCGTATTCGCGTTTGACGACGCGCGCGCCTGGGCCGAGGCCGTGCCCGCCGTCCTTTCGGCGGAGGGACCGACGTTCGTACACGTAAGCCTAGAAGCGGGTACTGAAGGTCCGATTGGAAGGACATCAGTCGAGCCTGCACGGTATCTCCGGCATTCACTCGCGGACTGGTCCCGTATCCTGAGGGCCGCGCTGGTCAGCTGACCGCGCCGCGTGATCGATTTAACGAAACCCCCAGGTCCCGACTCAGACTTGCACGAAGGAGCAAGCATATCTCGTTCCGAGCACTCCGGTGCGCTGGGAGCTTCACGATGAATCGAACCACAGCCTTAGCAATAGCCTTGAGCGCACTGACACTGATCAGTGCCACAGATATCTTGGCTCAGGGTGAGACCAAGTCCGAACGAGGGCGGCGCGGCATGCGCCTGTTCGCGAACACAGAAGCCGTCATGTCCATGCGTGAGCATCTCGAGCTCACCGAGGATCAGATAGCGCAGCTGGACGTCATCCGCGCGGATGACGTCACACGGCAGAACGCGACGAGGGCGGAGCTGGGAGAAATGCGCTCTCAGCTCCAGGCAGGTCAGATCCGGCGAAGTGAGATGATGGCTTTCATAGAGAACCGCCGTGACGCAGCGATGACCCCGGCCGGTGACCTCGGAGCCCGCATTCAGGGTGTCCTGACCGAAACGCAACTGAGATCACTCGAAGAAACCCGTGCGCGTAGACAGGCGGGGGGCCAGGGCCGCGCAGGTGTGAGAGGTGGTCGCAGCAGGGCCCGCGGAGCGCGGGGTGCCAGAGGTGGTCGCAGCGGAGCACGCGGGGGGCGTGGTGCTAGGGGCGGGCGGGGAGGCGACTTCGGCGCCGCTCGGAGCCAGCGCCGTGCACCGACTCCCAGATAGAGCCGAGATGCCCCGACACAGAACGCTCCAAATCAGGGAGCACTCACGGAATCCCGCTGACGTCCGCGCACCTCGTCACGGGCCCGACGCCCCATCCGGCCAAGCTCGGGCGGAGCATTTTCCTGTTTAGTTGTTCTCCCTGAGCCACTTCCGTAGGTCGCCCAAGTCATACTGACCATTAGCGTTGCCCACTTCATCGAGATATGCGGCTTCACCTGGGGTGATACCCGCTCGATCCGACTGCAGGAACTGCTGGAACAGATCGGGGACCTTCACAGTCCATTCCCCGGTCACGCTCACCGAAATGGTGACCTCATTCGAGACGTTCCCTCCTGAGTCTCGAACCGCAAACGAATACTCGAACGACCCTGCCTCTCTAAGCGATCCGGCCAGGAAGAGCTCATCACCCTTGGCCACGAACACAAATCCATCGGGCAGATCACCTACACCCTGATACGGACCCCTGCCACCGGCGATCCGAACGCCCGCGTAGAAGGTCTTGATCTCGGTGACTTCAAAATTATCAGTGGGCTCGATCAGTCGTGGGGTCTTGCCGGTCGAGATCACGAGTCGCGCCCGATCTCCCACGACGGCCACCTCGTGCACCTGGACCGTGGACCAGCTGTTGTTGGCCAGGCGCAGGGCGGGAGCCGTCTCGGCGTTCAGTGGATTGCTGACCCCACCGACGCCCCAGGCGTCGCCAATCTCGCCTCGGCTGCCACCCTCGGTGGCCATGAGCAACAGGCTTCCGTTGTTGTCCTGTTCAAGCATCGTGAGAAAGTACGGATCGCCCGTCGAAGGGTTGGGGCGTCTCTCCGCGTTCGTGTCGTTCTTATAGAGCAAGACGCCCGTGCCCGGGAGTTGGTAATCGAATCCGATCAGGTCCCGAAACTCCGCGATCAGGAACTCATCACCCGCATCGTCGAGCTGGAAGCGAAGCACCTCGCCCGACGTCTCGATCGGAAACAGCTCGATCTCCTCGTTCCAGACCTCGCCGACCTCGATGTAGTCCGTCCATCCAAGAAACTCTTTGGAGTAGCCGAGCATATGTGTCGGTCCGAATGGCTCCCGGTCATCCGTAACTGGACCGCAGCCCCACGAGCCCGCAGCCATCAATGCCCAGCACCCCATCACCCAACGCCGCCCGTACGGTCCGGCACTGAAGTCGATCCAGTGGTACCAGTCAGGCAGCCCTAGGGCATGGCCGAACTCGTGGGTGATCACGCTGGCGTCTTGGACGCTCTCACCCTCGCAGTCCGACGCACTCTGGGTGATGTAGTCAAGCACCAGAATCAGCTCGCCGTTGATTCCCAAGTCATCTGTCTCGAATGGATCGCCGGACGACGTTCTAACACCGGACCGATGCGGCCAGATGGCCGGGCCTCCGCACGACGCGGCGATCTCGAGGAACTCGATCGTAATGACATCCACAAAACCATCGTCGTCGCCACTGTTCGCTAGGCCATCGGGGCCATCATTGTCGTAGACGGCAAAGTCGATACTTGGGTCCAACTCGGTCAGTGCCTCGACGATGTACTGACCAACCCGCGCGTCCGCCCCGAGGCTCTGCTCGGTTCCGACCACCTGAGCCATCGTGAGGGTGCTCCGGGCCCATCCATAGACATCGCCCGTCACGGTGAGCGCATCACCGGACATTTCCAGATATGACTCGGTAATCGTTCCGCGCTCCGAGGGCCCGTCGAAAAGAGACGCCTGCACCATCTCGCGTGTAATGTGCGGCTGAGCTGGCGAATCACTGAAGAGAGCAAGCACTACAGGCAGCCGGACTTCGCCGAACGATGACGTTCGGTCCGGAGTGACTCGATTGAAGAGAGCGCGCTCGAATTCATAGAGGTCAGGCGTCTGTTGAATCGACTGAAAATACGACTCTGGAAGTTGGATCCCCCTGCGTGCCGCGGCAGCCTCGATGTCCTGAGCGTCCACCAGATGCGGTGAGCCAACGAGACAGATCAGAGACAGGCCAAGGAGCACCGCACTCGAAGCACGCACCGACGGAAGCGCGCTCATCGGCTATACGCCAGGCTATAGGGGCGGACGTCTGCGCGAAGTGCGTCATCGGGCCCGGCGACCTGTGACACGACCCACGCAGGCAGGTCAGTGGTGTCCGTCACCGCTACTTGGAATGCGAGGTCGCCGCCCACTTGGTTGATCAGTACCAACTGGGTTCCTTCGACGCTCGTCTCCGCATACGCCTCGGTGTTCCCAAGGCCCGTGATCTCCCCAACACCATCGCCGAAAAGAGATACCAGGGCAGCGCCCTCGGCGCCGTTCGGGCCGACCAGTGTCGCTGTCATTGTCCCAGGGCTCGAAACCGGAGCTTGATCGGAACACCCGGCCGTAAACAAAAGGACGGCAAAGAACATGAGTCGCATCGTGCGCATCAGTGGAAATCCTGGGTGTCAGCCGATTCAAATCTTCTCTGAAAGCTACGCCGAGATGGACTGAACTGTTTCCGCTCCGGCTCCGTCAGGAGATCGGACGTTCCGTCGGCTGCATCTTCACGGCCCACATTCCAGAGTTAATGTCGGCAAAGAAAATATTGCCCTTCCACGGCATCACACCCCAGGCAGCAGCAGCGTTCGGTATGTATCCCTGGGGATCGTACGCCTTGAACACGGAAAGCTCCCGGCCCTGTGTGTAGAGATTCCCCATCAGGTCGCCGGAGATGTCCACCATCCGAATGCCGCCTTCATAGTACGCCTGGTACAGGATGTCATCCTCGACCCACATGTTGTGGGTGCCGTACTCACTCGCCTCGTATCGCGCGAGCTGAACGGGGTTCATCGGATCACTGAAGTCGACGATCTGCACGTACCCCGACGTCGATCGCGGATACCCTCCCTTGCCGGTCTCCGGATCATACTGCTGTCGGTGGTCAGGGCCCGTCCCTTCCCATGCCAGCCCCTCTCGCTGTACGCGCTCATCACCGACGATCAACAGGAGGCGGCCCGTCGACTCTTGGTAGTAGGGGAAAACCGCATGGGTCGATCCGGTCGTCAGCGGGAAGGACGTCACGAAAGTTGGATTCTCGATTGAGCCCCCGTAAGCACCATTTCCGACATCGACGACCACGACGCCCGTCTCCCATTCGGCCGAGTAGGCGAGTCCATCATGAACCCATATGTCGTGAGCGCGTGAATCGGGATGGTTGTACTCGCTCACGTAGCGTGGGTTCTCCAAGTCGGCCATGTCGAGGATGACATACTTGTCACCGCCCGCGAGCACGAAGAGATAGTCATTCGTCGCGTACATGTTGTGCACGCCACCGGTCACACCATTGCCCTCGAAGGTCGATGCGATAGTGGGATGGGCCGGGTTCGCCAGATCGAGAATCACGATCCCGTTGCGGCGGTTCGAGGCACCTTCCCGTGAGATTACGCCATATCGCCCGTCAGGGGACGCCTTCACGTCGTTCGTGGTCCGGGCGTCAACCTGAATTGAGTCGGTCTTAAAGATGTTCGATGGGTTGGTCACATCCCACACCATCGAGATTCCGTCACCGTACTTCGAGCCCGTCAGGCCGTAGTCTCTTCCGTCCACACCTTCCCAGATCCACAGGTCGGTGGTGAACACACGCGACTCGCGGCCCTGCCCCACGATCTCGAGCTTACGGACAGCCTGTCGAGATATGACCCGATAAGAGTACTCGGCCCGTGCGCCGCCAGTCGACGCGACAGCGGTGAAGACACCGGGCACATCCGCGACAATCCGACCATCCACGATTTGAGCGGGACCGGCCGGCGCCACGATCGAGTCGTCAGGTTGATATAGGTAGCTCCAGGTAATCGGTGCGTCCTCGATCGGCTCGCCGTTGTTTGAAAAAGCCATCGCAGAGAAGGACTGAACGTCACCTGTGCGAACCTGCGCCTCACCGCCAGACAGCTCGAGGTGAGCGACGGAAGATGCGACTGCTGCGTGGGCGATCGTGGCGCGAACTCCTTCAACCGAACCCGTGATCGTGACCGACCCCGCACCGACCGCGCGCACGTTCCCGAACGCATCCACGGTCGCTACCGAAGGGTCCGATGACTCCCACTGGACTGCCGGGTACGGCCGCTGAGAGCCATCGGCGTGGAAGGCAGTCGCCCGATGCGCGATGCGTGCACCCACCAGGAGACGCCCGTTGCCTGCGCTGACCTGAACCCGTTCCACTGCGGGCCAACCAACAACCACGGGCACCTGCAAAGTGACGGGATCGCTACCGTCCTCCGGAACACTCGACACAAAGATCTGATACTCGCCGGCGGCGAGCGCGGTGACGATTCCATTTGAGATCTGAACACCGCCACGGGCGCCACTCACCCTCAGGGGGGCGGGCACTGGTTGACCCATGGCGTCAAAAGCCGTGATTGTCAGCGACGCGGTAGCCCCAGCAGTCAGCTCCAAGCGCTCTGGCTCAGAACTAAGACGGGTTACGGTCTGAGCCATCGCCGGTTGGGCGACAAAAAAGGCAAATCCGAGCGCAAGCAGTCTTTTCATGGTCCCCTCAACAACAGCGAGCGGCCCGCGCGCGCGGGCCTTCAGGCTTTTGTGTTAACCGGCATCTATTCCTGCCGCAATGCGTTCCTAGCGTCAGTCCGGGTGACCCGCAGTGCCAGAACGAGGATGGCTCCCCGACAGGTCGGGCAGGCACAAGCTGAGCGCCGGCCGCATAAGACAGGAGTGGTGCGTAACGCGCCCACAGCTGTTCCTTGCTCGGTATGGATGTCTGGGTAGGTCCGCTCGAGATCAGTGGCAAGGCCATCCAACGTGACGGCGGACTGATGATGAGTGACGCTGCCGGCGCGACCAAGATGCTCGGTCGTCTGTCCCGCTCAGCGTCGTGAGGGACAGCCACAAGCCTACGGGAGCTGGTCGGCGACCGCCGTTGTAATGGGGTGGTCCTGCGCCGGTGACCGTCTTACCCCGCCGTTCACACGGTTCGTTCTGCCGAAACCGTGGGGATCCTCACTCCTGCAGTCCGCCCATATGCGATAAGTCACTACACCGACCGGGGCTCCGCTGAGATCGTCGCACTCCGCTCCGAACGAGATTTCACGCAAACGTGGCAGGCCGGAGGGGTCTACGTAAGGCGCATTATAATATTCCGTAAGTGGGAGTAAGTGGCGCCTCTCATCACAAAATAAGCCCAGCCGGAATAGAATGCGCATTCTATATCTATTGCTACACTTCCAATGCCCCCTTACAGCTGGAACAGCAGCACTTTCACGACGCTGGCTGCGGGCGAAGTCACTCCCAGGTCCTGGACGCGCATCCGAGGTCTTCTACCCATCCCCTCAACCCACCCATTAGGCCCGACTGGCGGGCGGGCCTGCCCATCGAGCGGGTCCCGCGGTTCTTTGCAACTTGCAAACCGCGAGCTCGTGGGCGATGTGCGCCCACGACTCGGGCCTGAGTCCCGGCACCCAGGCTCACGGTGCCACCGGTGACTTCATCCACGGCCTTGGCGACCTCCATTTGAGGCTGAGGTCGCTTGCCCTCGGGGCCGAGGACGGAGGCCCGCGCGCTAGCGCCCTTAGGCGGCCTAGGCATCGCTGAAAAATCCCCAAGATTCAGGCGTCTCAGCGCCCTCCTCGTCCGGTTGACCCCTCTAGTTTACATGTCTAGCTTTCGGCTCCTGAAACAAAGAATCATTCTTGATAAGCGGCGCCTCCGGGCTCCGCTTCATTTGTCTCCGAGGTACGGATGAGCGACGCACCGATACTCAGTGTAGAGGGCCTCGAGGCCCAAGTAGCCGAAGGTGAGCTCGGGATTCTCAAGGGCGTGAACCTCAAGATCGGAAAGGGTGAGATCCATGCGATCATGGGGCCCAACGGGTCTGGCAAGAGCACGCTCGCCAAAGTGATCGCGGGGCATCCCAGCTACGAGGTCACCAGCGGGAAGGTGACGTTCCGCGGAGAAGACCTGTTGGAGCTTGAAGTCGACGAACGCTCGCAGGCCGGAGTTTTCCTAGCCTTCCAGTATCCACTGGAAATCCCGGGCGTCTCGATCGCGAACTTCCTCCGTACCGCAGTGCAGGCTCATCTCCCAGAGGGTGAAGAGCTCGACATCTTCGATTATGCGGACATGCTCACCGAGCGCATGGAGATGCTGGAGATGGATCTCTCCTTTGCCGAGCGTCATGTAAACGACGGGTTCAGCGGCGGGGAGAAGAAGCGCAATGAGATCCTTCAGATGGCCATGCTAAAGCCCAAGCTCGCCGTCATGGATGAGACGGATTCCGGTCTCGACATCGATGCGCTCAAGATCGTCGCGAACGGCGTGAACAAGCTGGTCGAAGAAGATCCCGAGATGTCGGTACTGCTCATCACGCACTACCAGCGCCTTCTCGACTACATCAAGCCGGACTACGTCCACGTCATGGTGGACGGTCGGATCGTACAATCCGGTGGCCCCGAAGTCGCACTGGAACTCGAGGCCGACGGCTACAAGGAGTACGAGGACGCCGAAGCAGCAGCCAACGCCGCCGGATCTTGATCCGCGCAGCTGACCTGGACTAGAGGACCCTCCCGATGCCTAGCAACGATACGATCCAGGACCTCAATCTCGACGAATATAAGTACGACTTCGTCACAGAGAGCGAGCCCGTTTTCCGCGCCCAAAAAGGGCTGTCTGAAGAAGTCGTCCGTCAGATCTCCGCGCACAAGGATGAGCCGGCGTGGATGCTCGAATTCCGGCTCAACGCTCTGAAGGTTTATGAGTCTAAGCCGATGCCCAAGTGGGGCGGCGACCTAGACGACCTCGAGAACGTGCTCGACGAGATCTACTTCTACGTGCGCCCGCAGGATCAGATGGAGAGCTCGTGGGACGACGTACCTGACAAGATCAAGGACACATTCGAGAAGCTCGGCATCCCCGAGGCAGAGCGTGAAGTCCTCGCCGGTGTGGGCGCTCAGTACGAGTCCGAGATGGTCTACCACTCGCTGCGTGAAGAGTGGTCCAAGCAGGGCGTCATCTTCGATTCGATTGAAGACGGCCTGAAGAACCACCCAGAGCTCTTCCGGGAGCACTTCGGCACAATCATTCCGACCGGAGACAACAAGTTCTCGGCCATGAACGGAGCGGTCTGGTCCGGTGGATCCTTCGTGTACATCCCGAAGGGCGTATCACTCGACACACCGCTGCAGGCCTACTTCCGCGTGAACCAGGAGCGGATGGGCCAGTTCGAGCGTACGCTCATCATCGTCGATGAGGGCGCGCAGGCTCACTACATTGAGGGGTGCACCGCCCCGGTCTACTCGACCGAGTCGTTCCACTCCGGCGTCATCGAAATCATCGTGAAGGACAACGCCCGGTTCCGATACACCACGATCCAGAACTGGTCGAACAACATGTACAACCTGGTCACTCAGCGTGCGGTCGTAGGCGCTGGCGGCAACATGGAGTGGCTCGACGGGAACCTAGGGTCGAAGCTGACCATGAAGTATCCGTCCTGCTATCTCATGGGCGAGGGTGCCCACGGTGAGATTCTCTCTATCGCCTACTCGGGTGACGGGCAGCATCAGGATACCGGCGGTAAGGTCGTTCACGCGGCCCCGCACACAACGTCTTCCATCGTGTCGAAGTCGATTTCAAAAGGGACCGGACGCTCGACGTACCGTGGGCTCCTCAAGGTTCACAAGGGAGCGCACCACGCCCGCTCGAACGTCGAGTGCGATGCGCTACTGATCGACGACACGTCGAGGACCGACACCTACCCATACATCGAGATCGAGGAGAACGACGCGAACGTCGGTCATGAGGCCTCTGTCTCGAAGATCGGCGAGGAGCAGCTCTTCTATCTGAAGAGCCGGGGCATCGCCGAGGACGAGGCGATGGCCATGATCGTGCGCGGCTTCATTGAGCCGATCGCAAAGGAACTCCCGCTCGAGTACGCGGTTGAGCTGAACCGCCTGATCGAGCTAGAGATGGAAGGGTCGGTAGGCTGATGAGCGACGGAACGATGACGCAACAGGGTGAAGGCGTGACCGAGGCGCTGAACGCGAGTGCGGTCGATCGAATCGGAATGTCGGAGCCAGAATGGCTCAGCGCACGACGGATGCACGCGTGGGATGTGTACGAACAGACCCCGATGCCGACGACCCGGCTCGAGGAGTGGCGGTACACGGACCTGAAGAAGAAGCTGGACCTGGACGCTCTCCGTCTCCCCGAGATCGAGCCGGCCGACAACGACCCCGAGACGTGGCCCTCGCTTCTCCGTGCGACCTTGGATGAGGATCACGAAGCTTCGGGTCACATCGTATTGATCGACGGTCACGTTGTGCACTCGGACCTCAACGCAGATCTGGCGAGCCAAGGCGTGATCCTTATGTCGCTTCACGAGGCCGTCGCCCAGCACGCCGACCACGTGCAGAAGCACCTCGCCACAAATGCTGTGCCCGCCGAGGATGGGAAGTTCGCCGCCCTGAATGCAGCGCTCTGGGCAGACGGAATCTTTTTGTATGTGCCACGCGGCGTATCGCTCGATCTACCGGTGCGTGTCACTCGGTGGATCAGCGAGTCGGGTGCCGCGCTCTTCAGCCGTGTACTGATCGTTGCTGAGGCACAGAGCCAGGTGTCCTATGTCGACGAAGTCGTTTCTGACGACTTCGTCGCACAGACCTTCACCTCCACCGCAGTCGAGGTGATCGCGGAGCAGGCATCACAGGTTCAGTACGTAGCGGTGCAGCGGCTCGGTCGCGGCGCCTTCTATCATTCGGTACAGCGGACGCTCGCTCAGCGTGACGCCAAGCTGGACACACTGAACGTGGCACTTGGTGCTTCCGTGACGCGTGTCGACCTCAACGCAAAGCTACTCGGACCCGGCGCCAGTTCGGACATGCTCGGGCTCTACTTCGGCGATGGGCAGCAGCACTTCGACTTCAATACGAGCCAGGATCACATCGAGCCCCACACGGGCAGTGACCTGCTCTATAAAGGCGCGCTCGACGGAAACAGCCGCGCGGTCTTCCGTGGCATTATCCGAGTACACAAGGATGCGCAGCGAAGCGACGCCTACCAGACGAACAGAAATCTCCTGTTGTCGAACGGCGCGCGCGCAGACTCGCTTCCGAACCTCGAGATCGAGGCCGACGACGTGAAGTGCTCACACGGCGCGACCGTAGGTGAGCTCGACTCCGAGGCGAAGTTCTACCTGATGAGTCGCGGGCTCGACCTCGTGCAGGCCGAACGACTCGTCGTTCAGGGATTCCTTGGTGAAGTCCTCGCGAAGCTCCCCCTCGGCGGTGTTGTCGAGAAGGTCGGACGTGTCATCGAGGAGAAGCTTGCCCAGCACGGGTGAGTAAGCCGGCCATGACGAACTGGATCAAGGTAGCCGCCGAGGGTGACTGCCCTGCCGGTCTGCTGAAGGGCGTCATGGCAGACGGCGTGCCGGTCGTGCTCGCCAACGTTGAAGGGACAGTTTGTGCCCTAAAAGATGTCTGCTCCCACGAGGACTACCCGCTTTCTGACGGGGAACTTGAGGGCACCGACGTGGTGTGCCTGTACCACGGTGCGCGCTTCGACGCCTGCACCGGAGCACGCAAGACACTCCCGGCCATACGGCCGGTTCAATCCTTTCCGGTCGAAATCCGGGATGGCGAAATCTACGTGGATATCGGATAGGGGCTCCCGACAGCCCCGGGATGAATCGATCATGACCTTCGCCGCGTTTGACGCGATCCAGGTGCGAAAACAGTTCCCCATCCTAGATCAGACCGTCAACGGCAGCTCGCTCGTCTATTTGGACAGCGCCGCGACCTCACAGAAGCCTCAGTGCGTGCTCGACGCGATCGACACGTACTACCAGCGCGACAATGCCAACGTCCACCGTGGGATCCACGAGCTCTCTCACCGGGCGACAGTCAGCTACGAGAATGCGCGCGGAAAAGTCGCAGACTGGATCAATGCGAGCGAAGCCACAGAGATCATCTGGACCCGTGGCACGACCGAGGCAATCAATCTGGTATCGATGGCGTGGGGTCTCGACAATGTGCACGAGGGTGACGAGATCCTCCTCTCCGTTCTCGAGCACCACTCGAACATCATTCCGTGGCAGCTTCTCGCGGCGCGCCGGAAGGCAAAGCTCCGCTACATCGAGATAGACGACGAGGGTCGGCTCATCCTCGACGACCTCGACTCCTTGCTCTCCGAGAAGACGAAGATCGTAGCCATCTCGCACGTCTCGAACGCCCTTGGGACCATCAACCCAGTAAAACAGATCGCAGAGGCCGCCCACGCAGTCGGCGCGATTGTCTGTGTCGACGGCGCACAGGGCGCGGTGCACACGAAGGTCGACGTTCAGGACTTGGGCGCCGACTTCTACGCATTCAGCGGGCACAAGATTTGCGGCCCCACGGGAATAGGAGTTCTCTGGGGCAGAAAGGAGCTTCTCGAGAGCATGTCACCGTGGCAGGGTGGCGGTGAGATGATCCATATCGTCGGACGGGATGAAAGCAGCTGGGCCGCTGTGCCCCACAAATTTGAAGCTGGCACACCGAACATCGCGGGTGCGATCGGTATGGGTGCCGCTATCGACTTCCTTTCCGAGGTCGGGGCCGATGCGATTGCTGCGCACGAGCGGGACCTGATGGAGTACGCATTGGAGAGGATCGGCTCGATTCCGGGCATCACGATCTACGGACCCAAATCACTCGATGAGCGCTCCGCCGTGATCTCGTTCACGCTCGGAGACGCACACCCTCACGATATTTCGACAATTCTGGATTCTGCTGGCATCGCCGTGCGAGCCGGGCATCACTGTGCCCAACTGGTCATGAAGCACTTCGGAGTTTCGGCAACAGCCCGAGCCTCCTTCTATCTGTACAACACACGGGACGACGTTGACCGATTGATGGACGGACTCGAGCAGGTCCGGAGCATCTTCGGCTAAGGCGCGTTTCCGGAGACTTAGCGACCACTTTCAGATGCGAGAACGTCCGCCAAGCCCTATATTGTCGGCCCGCAAACCGCGAAGGCACCGATGGACAGTACCCAACTCAGTTCGTTGTACCAGCAGCTCATCCTCGAGCACTACCGCAATCCGCGGCACAAAGCCGAGCTTGAGGGGAAGAGTGTAGAGATTCACATGGCCAATCCGGTCTGTGGTGATGAGATCCGCTTGCAACTGCGCATCGAGGGCGATGAGATCGCCGAAGCCAAGTTCGTGGGCCAGGGCTGCTCAATTTCCCAGGCCGCCATCAGCATGATGACGACCAAGCTGCAGGGCGCGAAGCTGTCCGACGCGAGTGCTCTGGCCCAGCGGTTCACGGAGATGATGCACGGGGACGAGACCGCCGGGAACGACAAGTCGCTCGGCGATTTACGGGCACTCCAGGGCGTCAGCAAATTCCCGGTGCGCATCAAGTGTGCGCTACTCGGATTCGACGCTCTTCAAGAAGCCCTCAAGGATGGCGCCGGGGAGTCGACGCACTGACTTCGGTCGAAGTTCACTCGGCTCATCTGCCCGGCACGCGCGCCGGGGCCATTACCATCTGGACGTCCCCAATCGGCGTCCGCCGCATAGAATTCGGTGCACTCCCTCGGGAACGACATACTGATCCCCCAGAGGCTTGGCCTGACAATCTCCGAGACGCAGTCGCACAGCTGGAAGCGTACTTCGCCAAAGAACGAACCGTATTCGAGCTTGAGCTCGACTTTTTGGGGACGGCATCCGACTTCCAACTAGAGGTTTACGACCGGCTGCTGGCGCTCGAGTACGGACACGTCTCTTCCTATGGCCAGATTGCTCGCGACATCGGGAAGCCGGACCAGGCTCGCGCCGTCGGACAGGCGGTGGGCGCGAATCCGATCCCCATCGTGGTGCCATGCCACCGGATCATCGCGTCCGACGGGCGGCTGACCGGCTTTTCCGGCGGGCTCGCAGCCAAGGTGTCCCTCTTGAAACTCGAAGGCGTTGGAGTTGGTGGATCGAGCCCCAACAGCAAGGTGCACCCTGAGGTGATCCCGCTCGATCTTTAGTTGATCGGGTACATGTCCAGCCCCAGCCCGTTCAGATAGGCGATACGATTCGGCATGGTCTCGAGAATCGTCGCTAGCAGGGACTCCGAGATTCGATCAGCCCGGTGCTCAGCCGCGAGATAGGGCAGGAAACTCTCTGCTACATCCTCTCGGAATGGGAAGTCGCGCGCATAGTTGGAGATGAACGTTGGGTCAGCGTCCTGTGCGGCCATCCATCCCGCAGCAGTCGCGTGTGCAGCATCAAGTGATGTATGAGCCGCCTCGTGGACGAACGTCTCTTCCAGAATGCCTTCCGCTATATACAAGTCTCCCTGTCCCACGTGAATCAGGAGGTTGTTATTCCCTCCCCCGAATGGCTGGATGCCCTGATGGATCCAGACGGTCTCGACTTCCATGCGCAGCGCCGTGGGGAGCCGTCCGATTACCTCAGCGTAGAACTCAGCAACGACCTGAGACGCCGCACTGGAACCGAACTCGGGATTCACCTGCACCTCGATGGTGAGTCCGTCGTCATAGGTGGCATCGAAGAGGAACGGATCCGTGGTGATCCAGGAGACCCGACGATCGAACATCACCCGTGAATCCTGACCTGCAGGGACGAGGCCCACATAGGTGCTCGGATCCGCCGGGGTGATGATTTCAGGGTCGATAAAAATCGTCCCACCGAAGGGCGGTAGGGTGGGAGGGGTCGGAGCCGACTGTGTAGGGTTCTGTAACGGAGACCCTGCCTCACTACAGCCGAGAGCCATAAACATGAGGAGCGCTTGGGCGAGACTGACCGAAGAGCGGATCACTGTCGCTCGCCCTCGGCCACGTCGTACACGCCGGCAAGCTCTCCGGCCGTCGAGACACTTACTACAGAGTGGGGGAGGAAGTGCACCATTAGGATTCAGCATCGGATCGAGTGACGATTCAAAGATACGCCCGGCGCACTTCGTGACGATAAGCCATACGCGCTTCTCACTCTGTAATCCCACGACCGGCCACTGCTCAACGAGGATCCACGTGCCAAGAATGACTACAGTTCTGACTGACCTGCTCTCCATCCAGACCCCGATCGTGCAGGCGCCGATTTCGTCCGCCGCCACACCTGCGCTCGCCGCCGCAGTGTCGAATGCAGGGGGCCTGGGCATGATCTCCGGCACTTGGCAGGAACCCGCGGCACTACGAGTCCTCATTCGCAACGTCCGCTCCCGGACCGACCGACCCTTTGCCGTGAACCTCGGCTTGGAATGGGACCAGGAGGAGAGGATAGCGATCTGCCTTGAGGAGGGAGTCCGGATCATTTCCCTCTTCTGGGGCGACCCGGCGCAATGCACGAGGCTGGCTCAAGAAGGGGGGGCGCTGGTTCTGCACACGGTCGGAAGTGCCGACGAGGGTGCGGCCGCAGTCGACGCCGGCGTCGATGCGGTCGTTGCCCAAGGATGGGAAGCCGGCGGGCACTTGGATAGCAAGATCGGAAATCTCGCATTGATTCCTGCCGTCGTAGATGCAGTCGGCTCCGTGCCTGTCATCGCGGCCGGCGGGATCGCCGATGGCCGGGCCATGGCGGCCGCACTCACGCTTGGCGCGTCCGGTGTCTGGGTAGGAACTCGTTTTCTTCTTAGCGAAGAGGCCGATGCCCATGCGCACTACAAGCAGCGCTTGCTTGGCGCGAGCGGGGGTGACACCGTGTTCTCCACGGTCTTCGATGTAGGCTGGCCGGACGCCCCTCATCGCACTCTCCGCAACTCGACGGTCGACATGTGGGAGGCCGCCGGACGCCCACCGATGGGTGAGCGTCCGGGTGAGGGCGAGCACCTGGGTTCCTATCCTGACGGCCGACCCATCACTCGCTACGATGTTGGGTTCCCAAGGCTAGGCGCATCCGGTGACGTGGATGCGACCGCGCTCTATGCGGGGCAGGGCGTAGGTCTTCTGACAGACATTCGACCGGCAGCCAAAATCGTGGCGGACTTCACGCAAGAAGCGCACGCCGCTCTAAATCACGCCCTGGCCGCCTTCCGCTAGAGCAAGAGCAACTTCGAAGTGCTTCGCCCGGTCATCCCAGGTCAAGAGTAGCGCCTGAGCTGCCTCCGGCACGACCGCGACCTCAGGGTCAGAGCCCGTAAACGCGACGATAGACGAGAGGTCCATCCAACGACTGATCACAAGAAACTCATCGTGCAAATCGCCTGATCCCTGGAGAATGGTGATATCAAGGTTGCCGGCGACCGACTGCATTTCCGGCACCATGTGGTCCTTCAGAAAAGCGATATAGCCAAGTGCTGCACCTGGCTTTACGACTCCGGTCCATGTCCGCACGATCATATATCACCCATTGTCAGCTGAACCGCTGGGGGCTCAACGCTTCAATTCGCAGTTCGCCGGTCGAGAGCACATCGGCCGCGATCAGTTTCCCGGTCACCGGCCCGAGCGTGAGGCCTAGCATGCCATGTCCGGTCGCAACGTATACGCCCTCCACGCCAGACAACGGCCCTACAATAGGCAGACCGTCAACGGACACGGGGCGGAGCCCCGCCCACTCCGAGATCGCGTGAGCCATCCCCATCTTGGGGAAGGCGGCTCGCGCAGCATTCGTGAGCTGCTGCAGACGGTCGGGCCGAAGAGCATCATTCTCGCCCGAGAACTCCATGGTGCCCGCAAATCGAACGAATGTATCCATCGGCGTGCAGAACACCGATGACTCGGCTAGCACACACGCCTGTTGGAGCCGCGGGGCGCCATTAGGCCCGATTTTCACATCGCGATGGTATCCCTTTCCAGGCTGCACGGGGAGTCGACCGCTCCATCGTCGGAGCAGGTCCAGACTGAAGGGGCCGGTGGTTGCTACCACAGCGTCCGCCGCCACGAAGGCCAGCAAGCTTCCGTCGTCTGGCTGGCAGTCCACACCCTGTACGTACCCACCGGCCTCCGTGATGCCGACCACGTTCGTTCTTTCCTCAATGACGACCCCAAGGCTCTGGGCCGCCTTAGCCAAACGCGCGAGAAACAGGGCCGGGTTCAGCGAAGCCGACTCTTTGTAGTGGATCGCCCCCACGACGCCGGGTCCGAGTGCCGGTTCGCGGCGAACCATCTCGTCACCATCGAGCACATCCGGTTCATAACCGTAACGCTCGATGGTCGCAGCCTCATGGCGCGCGGCCACCAGACCCGCTTCCGTGTGACACACCTCGAAGTACCCGCCCGGCGAGTACTCGCACTCGATCCGTTCCTCGGTGAGAATCTCATCGAACGCCGCGAGGGCATCCCGGCCAAGGGGAGCCATTACGCTCATACAGTGCTCGACGTGCTCCTCAGTGCAGTACCGCCCGAAGCGCGCCAGCCAGGTCCAGAGCCGTGGGTCACATCGTGGCTGGATGTACAATGGGCTCGTTGGATCGAGCATCTGCCGAACTGCCTGCTTGATCCGACCCGGTCGGTTCAGCGGTGGGTGACCCGCCGCGATCGTGCCCGCGTTCCCTGACGACGCGCCCGCTCCAATGCGGTCTCTCTCTAGGAGCGTGACTTGAGCGCCGCCCTTGGCGAGGTAGTAGGCACAACTCACCCCGACAATTCCACCTCCGATGACGACTACGCGCGGAGAGGTCACCCCTCGGCGGGGTCCAACAGCACCTTCACGGCTCCGGACCTTCGTCGATTTGCCGCCGTCGATAAGGCGTTCTGATACTCGCCAAGAGGGAAAACGTGTGTCACCATGTCTTCGACGGGCGTACCCGTCTCGAGCAACAGGTCGTGTGTAATCTGGAATGTATGTTCTGTTTTACCACGCCACGATTCGTCGCCGTAACACTGATACCCCTGAACCTGTAACTCGTTGGCCCACAAAAAGGTAAGATCGAGTTTCGGAATCTCGGCCGCGCATCCCAGCAGAACGATCCGCCCGCGGACCGTCGCATATCGAAGCGCCTGCTTGATGGTTTGAGCGCTCCCCACGCAGTCGAATACCAACGGGAACCCGCCTCCGGCGTATACCTCATCTCCCACGATTGGCATGTAGGCCTGTGCTCCGGTGCCGATCATTGCATCTCGAGCCTCGTCCCCTGGGGACACGACGGAGTTCGCACCGAATCGGAGCGCCATATCGGCCTCATGCTTTCGCCGTACCTGTGCGACGATTTCTCCCTTATAGCCGGTGGCCCGAAGCGACCACACGACGCCAAGCGCGATCGGGCCACTGCCGAGCACCAGAATTGGGCCATCTCCAAGAGGGCCGGATCGCAACGCTGCGTGCATTCCGACGGCGAGTGGCTCGATCAGGGCCGCGGTCCGGTCGGACATTTGGTCATCGACCGCGAACAGCTGAGACTCGTGAGCGACCATTCGCTCACCCCATCCGCCCGGCAGACTTCCGTGATATCCGATCGTCATCCCCCGCTGAATCGGTGCGCCGGCAATTATCGTCTCGCCGTCTTCCCCTGACCGCGTACAGGTCGCGGCAAGGCCGACCTGACATGAGGGACACTGCCGTTCGCCCAAATAGCCGCGGACCACGCACGAGACCCCCGGGTCCACGGCGACGCGCTGCCCCTCCTCGACGCGACGCACTGCCGATCCAACCTCGGTGACCCGAGCCAGGATCTCGTGACCCAGGACCGCGGGAAATGACCCGAACGGCTCCATGGCCGGGCTCGACTTCAGGGTGAGGTTTCCGATATCCGAACCACAGATCCCCGCTTTCAGAATATCAAGCTTCACCCAGTCGTCACCCGGGAGCTCCGGCTCGCTGACGTCTGTGTACCTGACACCAGAGAGGCCTCCGTAGACGGCGGCTTCCGTGAGCTTGCCAAGGCTCTTGCCTACGAGGTAACTCGGGATGGTCACGTTGAATGTTACTGCGCGCATTCGCTCAATCCGTCAGGCTTTGAGTTCGTCAGTCCGTATAACAACCATGCGTCGGGTGTCACCAAGGTTAGCACTCCGGCCTTCAGGGGGCGTCGCCAGACAGCGCTCGAAGAACAGAGCTCACAAAACGGGGGGCTCTGCCCAAAACCGCGATCCCACCGAAGAACACAGTCAGCGTGACAGCGACCCGAGGGGCCATCGACCCTGCTGAGACTTCCATCAGCTGGGCACTCGCATTAGCCGCCACTCCCGCGATAAGGGCGAGGCCTCGTTCCCGCCGACGCAGCCGAGGCCAGAAGCAAAACCCCATCCAAAACATCATCACTGGGCTCTTCGTGGCATCCCGTACCACCGTGACGGGACGGGACCGCCTCTGCATTTTGCTACCCGACGATTCAGCCTTTGCCGTAAGACGGACGGACCCGCCTCCTTCGACTTCGAGAATGTCCCTCACCTTGGTCACATCGATGTCGCGTACCCACAGGGTCGCCGAACTCATGCCGATTGCCGGGTCGTCGATCTGGAGACGAAACGGAATCCCAGCGTCGTCCAGAAACCCGGCCGCGAACTCAGCTTCGTGCCTAAACCCGTAGTGCGCGACCGCGACCGTCTGGAGCCGCTCACTCACGCGCTTATTCATGTACGAAGGCCGTCACAGGTCCTTCCGGTAGCAAACCTGCCGATGGGCCTCGACGAATCCGAGTGCTTCATGAAACAAACCACCGACGTCATTGATGAGATCACGGTCACTCGCCATTTCGGAGCATCCGTGGGACCGCGCCCATTGCTCGCCAACCGCAACCATCATGCGCCCCACGCCAGACGTTCTGGCCTCCGGGTCGACATAGATGCCCTCAAGATATCCGACAGGTGAGGTCCTGCACCGCTCTGCGTAGTCACGAAGTCCGACTTCCACGATCCCGACGATCGATCCGTCCGGCCCCACAGCGACAAAACACACCCAGTGGCCGGGCGACTCGTCGAAATACTCTCGGATCTCGGATCTATGCGCGTCAGGCGTCTCCGGCCAAAAGGCTGTCCGCAATTCGGACCAGCAGTCGGCGTCACCGGGCATTACCGGACGAACCGTCACGTCGATAAATCCGTCGGTGTCCCAAGCATCCAGGGGAAGGTCAGCACGGGGGTGGGTCACCGCCCGGGTCCAAGCAAGACCGCGTTCATGAACAGCAACTGGGTCGCTTCTGTATACGCCCGATAGTTCGGCTCTTCGGCAAAGGAAATGATCTGCCCGCTGCCCCATCTTTCATGCATGAGAAAGGCCTTACTCGCCAGTTGGGGCCGAGCCTCTTCCCAAACCACGCCGCTCAATACGAGATCGTCGACGGGGCCGTACCTACCCACGTTGGTGCCATCGTCCAGTGTCATCGGCGAGAACACCCGGGACCCTACAACCAAGACTCCGATCTCACCGTCCGTACCAGCCGAGAGCCAGTGGCGCTGATCGAGGATCACCTTCAGGATGGCACCCGGCACATTCTCCGGTGGCTCGTCAGCGGGCACGATCTCGGCGAGATACTCGATCGGCTGATCCGGCGTGCCACCACTGGGCGCCTCGTCATCCGCCGCCCGCCCGCCTCTTCGCTCCACCGAGGTGGACAGGAGGCCGACCCTGGTCGCCCACGCGGTCGAGTTCGCCATCGTAATCAGCGTACCTCCGTCCGACATCCAGTTCTGTAGCTGATCGACCATACCGCTTTCGATCGATCCCGAATAGTTGGCGCTCGGCAGAATCACGACATCGAACTCCGCCAGATCAGCACGTCCGAGACTCGACGCCCGAACGGCAACGACGGGCTGCCCATATCGCTGCTCTAGGATGTATCGCGTCCACCCAGTCGAATAGGTCGACACGGGTTCGTCGTACGCCAAGAGGATTTTGGGTGAGCGCAGCGCGCGTACGCTGTTAGCCCCGAGGGACGCACCCGCCGTTACATAGGAATCGTCGATCGGCACAACTTCGACACCGTGCTTCGCGGCGATACCGGCCAACGTCGTCCGCAGGTTACCGTTGTTTTCCGCCACTCGTAGGATTGCCGTGCCGACACCGTACTCACGGCCGCCAAGGGTAAACGACTCACCAGACGCTCGAACCCGAAGGCCTTCGCGCATGGCTTCCACGACCGCCGACACAGTCGCCGTGCCCCAGGGCATCAGGTACCCGACCCTCGCTTCCGGCAGAACCGGCGCTTGCCCGCTCACCGCCGTGCCGCCCACCGACACGAGATCCCCTGCGGCTCCGGTAGCCCGCTCGGATTCGAGAACCTCGACATCCCACAGCAGGCTCTGGCTCCATGCTGTCAGATCGTAGATTTCGTCCCCCTCTCTACGCGCCCGCCGCTCAATCTGCCGTTGAATGAAGGCCTCATCCATGGGCACGTGGTCATCGAGCAGGTTACGCGCGGCCTGATGCGCCGGCTGATCCATCGGCACGATGTAGGTTCCCGCCGCCGACAGCGTGCGTCCACCAACCGATACGGGACCAGTCAAGCGACGCACCTCGACTCCATTGCGCACGAGCATGTCCGCCATGCGGTTAGCCATGCCGGGGTCGTGAGCGGAGTGAATCACGATTTCGGCAGCGCCATTCTCACCCATCGCGATGCCGTCCCTCCGGTACGCGAGATAGTCCCGGAGAATCATCTCGCGATTCCGAGCGGCAGTTTCCGCCGTAGTAATGGCAGCGGTGAAGTGATGCAGCACACCGTCCCCATAGGTGAGGATGTCACCGTCACTCTTTTCGAGAACGAGCGCCCGTGCGGACGCCTGTTCGTACGTCATCCCCAGAGCTCCCTGATTCATGGGCCACATGTCCACGTAGCCCGGATAGAAAAGGTCGTAGACGTTCCGATTGAAGTACGCGAAGCCACGCGCATCGAACGCCTGTGCGTTTGCCCGTCCGAACACGTCCATCAGTGCAATCTGTCGATCGCCGTACCAGGGATTCTCCGGGGGTGCCGTTGGCGGGAAAAAGTATGTGGAGTTCCCGCCCATCTCGTGAAGGTCAGCAACGATGTTTGGCCGGTATTCGAGAAAAATCTCGACCTTTCCGCGCGTCTCCGGCTGGCTCTGAATGAAGAGATCGCGGTTCAGGTCAAAGAGGTAGTGATTCCCTCGCCCGCCCGGCCACGGCTCGTCGTGCTCCGCTGAGTAGGTCTCTCGATTCGGCCACGCTGCCCGTGATGACGTCGTGTGCTGCACGAAACGTGCGCGCCCGTCGGGGTTCTCGGCCGGATCGATCAGCACCAGTGATTCGGCAAGAATCAGGTCGGCCACGTCGTTACCCTGTGCGGCAAGCAGGTGGTACGCCTCAGCCATCGCCGCGCCACTTGAGCTGATCTCGTTCCCGTGCACCCCATGCATGAGGGCCGTCACTACGGGTAGTGTTGCAATTAGATTCTCGACTTCGCTGTCCGAGAGGCCCTTCACGGCGGAGAACCGTGCGATCTCGGCCTTCAGGTCGTCGAGACCAGCCATTCTCTCCTCCGACCCAATGACCAAAACGAAAAGAGGCCGGCCCTCCCAGCTTTCTGCGTACTGAACGAGCTCGGTGCGGTCAGGTGCGGCTTCAGACAAGGCCTGGAAGTACCGTACGATGTCAGACGGGCTCGTGATCTCCTCACCGAAGTCGTGACCCACAACCTGCTCGAGGGTGGGGATCGCCGGATCGTAACGAGTGCCTGGGACGAGATCCTCAGTCTGAGGCGGTACCTGAAGGAGCGCAGCTAGAACGAGGGTGCTAAGCATGATCTGTTCCGGTTTTTGAGATTGCCCGCCACGCGACTCCGTTCGAGCCATCATCGCAGATGTCGAGCGGGCCAATATACAGGCGGTGCGCCAGACCGGCAGGGTCGGTACTCTGTGGCAGACCCTCGACCTGGAGACTCTCCGTGCGGCTCGCTCGTCCTGCTCTATACGCTCTCGTTCTGCCCGCCATCGTCCTGACCATGTCGGCCTGCACCGAGACACCGCCGCCGGACACAGCGGCGGAAGCCGTCGACGCAGACCCGCAACTCCTGTATTGGGACACGTTGCAGGGCCTGTGTGGGCAAGCCTTCGAAGGCCGGGTGGTGGAGAGTGTCCCGCCGGACGATGCCTTCGAGGGTCAGCGCCTGATCATGCACGTTCGCTCGTGCGACATGGCCGAGATCCGGATCCCCTTCTTCGTCGGGGACGATCGTTCTCGCACCTGGGTGATTACTCCTACCGCGGCAGGCCTCCGGTTGAAGCATGACCATCGACATGAGGACGGCACCGAGGACGCCGTCACGCAGTATGGAGGGGATACGGAGGGTCGTGGCACCGCCACCACTCAGGACTTCCACGCAGATGCGTACACAGCAGATCTCGTTCCGACCGCCGCCACCAATATCTGGACCGTCGAGGTACACCCCGGTGCGATATTCGCGTACGCACTGAGGCGAGAAGGACGTCGCTTCCGCGTAGAGTTCGACCTGACCGCGCCGATCGGCGCACCGCCAGCACCCTGGGGAGGCTGAGCGACCCGGCTACGGCAGGAAGACAGAGCCGAGTGCTGCGAGCCCCGTAAGCCCGATCAACACGACGGCACAACGCCAGAACGTATGCTGGTCGAGCCTTCCGGAGAGCCAGTCGCCAACCCAGCCCCCAACCAATGCAACGGGCACTAGAAAGGCGGTGGCTCGCCAGACGGCTCCCGATACACCCACGACTCCTGCCTGGAGCCCGAGCGAACCGACGTAAACCAGAAAAAAGAAGGTCATCATCGTTGCCCGCATCGCGTCCTTCCGAACGCACAGGGCAGCCAGATACAGCACGACCGGCGGCCCAGGCATCCCGAGTGCGACAGTCATCGCAGCGGCAATGCCACCGATCCCAGCTGCTGTCGACCCTCGCCACACGACGTCAGACTCTCCCTGCCCGGGTGTGTCGACCAAGGACGGTCGACCGGCGTACCCTCTCCGGATCAGATAGGCGGCCGACCCCAGCACGATCACCGAGACCCCGATGAGTAGTTGCGACTCGTCAGCTCGGGTAAACAGGAGCAGGCCAACAGGCCATCCAATCACAGCGCCCAGCAGCATCTGACCCACCATACGCCAAATCACCTGATCACGCATTCTCCAGGCCAGGCCGGAGCAAATCGCAAGGGTAAGGACGATGACGAGCGGAACCGAGTCTGCGGAATCCGTAATCAACATCACGGACGGAAGCGCCAGCAGCGCGAACCCAAAACCCGCGGCACCCTGCACGACCGCCCCGACAAACACGACGGCCCCGAGTTGGGCTACTGAGACGAGGGTCAGTGAATCGATGTAATACCCTAGGGGTGGCGTAACGTATGTGAGAAGCCTGAGTATATTGAAATACTTATGCAGTTCCAGATTTTCGGAGGATCGCAGATGGTTCACGCGCGACTACGCGCGTTCGCTCTGTTGAGGTTGGTGGTGGTAGTCGCGCTCGCAGCAGGAGTGGCGCTCCCGACAGCCGCGCAGACGATCGAGGGCACATTGATGGAAGTGGAGTCGGGCACGCCGATTTCTCTCGGACTCATCATTCTGATGACCGAGGCGGGTGACTCCATTGCATCAGCAGTGTCCAACGGTCGGGGTCGATTCTCCGTCGAGACACAAGGGGCCGGATCCTTCGTCCTAATCGCTTCGGCCTTCGGCTTCAAGGAGACTGCGGCAGGCGTATTTGAACTCGGCGACAGCGGCGAGATGGACGTGGAATTCAGGATCGCCGCAGCACCCATGCCAATCGACGGAATTCTTGTTTCGCTTCAGCGTCCCGCCCTCCAGCACCAGCTTGTGAAGAACGGCTTCGTCCGACGGGTCACGCGGGGACTTGGACACTTCATCACACCGATCGTCATTGAGAAATCCCCCGCAAGGACAGCCGAGGACCTCTTCATGGGAATTCCGGGCGTGCTGTTGGAATACCCCCAGGGTGGACTCAACGCCTTCGAGGGTATGACCGTCCGAATGACCGGCGTGGGTCAGTACTGTTCGCCAACGATCTACCTCGACGGCGCACGCATGTCGGTGAACATGACACAGGACATGCCCATCCAGCTCCTCGCGCCGCTTGAGATGATCGACGCGGTGGAGATCTATCGGCGACCCGCCGAGGTCCCGATCGAGTACGGCATGACCACCAGCGGCGGCGCCTCCGGTGGACCCTGTGGCGTCATCGTCATCTGGACCAAGACGCGGTAGGGGCGATCCGGTCATGACCGGACCACGCGCCCTGCGCGTTAGAGGGTTCGTCCTCGCAGGCATCGGAATTCTATGCGCCTGCACCCCCGGCGACGACGCGGCGACATCCGGTCTGGCATCGGTCGGCTCCGGAGTGCAGCGCGCTGATTCGCTCGTCGAGTCATGGGTGCGCGAGGGGCAGATCCCAGGCGCCGTCCTGCTCGTGTCAAAGAATGGCAACATCCTTCACGAGAAAGCCTACGGATGGTCGAGAGTCGAGGACTTCGGCGCCGGCCAGTATCCTGACGCGCCTCCCCCCGAAGTCACCGAGGTCGCCACTCCTACTGCGATGATGGCCGAGACAGTCTTCGACCTCGCCTCCGTGACCAAGGTCATGGCTACTACAATGGCCATCATGCTCCTCGTCGATCAGGGTCTGGTCGAGGTCGACGCCCCGGTGGTCGACTACCTGCCGGATTTCCGAGGTGGAGGGAGGGAGACGATCACTGTGCGCCACCTGCTCACACACACATCAGGACTCTTCCAGTGGCAGCCGACGTACTACCATGCCACCGATCGCGACGAAGCATACGCCTACATCAGGGACCTCCCCCTGAGATGGCCGGTTGGGGAAGGACGCCACTACTCGGATCTGGGCTTCATGCTCCTCGGACGCATCGTGGAGGAGCAAAGCGGCGAACGCTTGGACGCCTACGTTGGGGGGGCGCTGTTCGAACCGATGGGCCTCTTGAACACCGGCTTCATCGCATCTACGCGCCGCGGGGAGTCGCATTTCGCCTCAACATCACACGGGAATCCGTTCGAGCGCCGCATGGTCCACGACCCGGATTTCGGCTACGCCATCGAGGGAGACCCCGACCGCTGGGACAATTGGCGACAATACACTCTCTCCGGCGAGGTCAATGACGGAAATGCACATCACGCGTTCCAAGGTGTGGCTGGCCACGCAGGCCTGTTTTCTACCGCGCGCGAGCTCTCGACTCTCCTTCAAATGTTGATCGATGGCGGGAAGCACGACGGGCAGCGTCTGGTTGAGAAGGCCACCGTAGATCAATTCCTGACCCAGGAAGTCGATGGACAAGCCCTCGGGTGGCAGCTCCCCGACTATGCGCCTGCCGAGACGTTCGCCCATACCGGCTTCACGGGAACGTTCGTTGCGGCCCTCCCCCACTCGGACCTCACCGTCGTCCTGCTCACCAACCGTCAGAATTTCGGTGTGGACGAAAGCACCAACTACACCGACGTTGGACCCCTGCAACGTGCGGTCATCGAGGCCGTTACGACGCACCACTGACTGATCCAACTCTTCGAACACGCCGTGGTTTCTATGACCAAGCACGCACGAGTCCATTCGCTCGCCCTGATCGCGACAGCCTTCTTCGCCTCGAGTCTTGCTGGACAGAGCTCGGTCCAGATTTCGGCGCCAGTCGGCTTCACTGCGACCAGCGCTGCCCGTCAGGCCTACTGCGAGGCCAAATTTGTCGGCCTTCCGTCAGGCGACAATTTCAGGGAGCATCTACGGATCATCACGGCGACCCCGCATCCAACTGGATCCGCTGCGCAGGTCGAGGTTGGCCACTACCTGGTCCGGGCCATGAAGGCCGCAGGCATGTCCGTTCGCGAACATCCCTACGACGTCTACTTGCCGCAGCTCACGGATGACGTCGAGGCACACATTGTCTCTCCGATCACCATGCAGCTCAGCAATAGGGAAGCCGCCTTGCCAGAAGACCGGTTCTCCGGCCACCCGGACCTACTGAACGGATGGAATGCGTTTTCGGGAAGCGGTGATGCCACGGCTGAGGTCGTCTACGCCAACTATGGGACGCGCGCCGACTACCGGGCCCTGGACTCGCTGGGGATCTCGCTCGAGGGCAAGATCGTCATCGCTCGCTACGGTGGGAATTTCCGTGGCTTCAAGGTGCTGTTCGCCGAGGAGCGCGGTGCCGCGGGTGTCATCATGTTCAACGACGCGCCTGAGGTGGAAGAGGATGCGTACCCGGAGGGGCCCATGCTGAGCGGTGAAATCATTCAGCGTGGCTCGGTGCTTACGCTCGCCTGGACTGGGGATCCGCTGACGCCGTTCGTGCCGGCGCTCCCGATCGACGGGCCAGTGCAGGTCGAGCGTCTCGACCCGGACGAGGTCGGCCTTCACACGATCCCGGTGCTGCCACTCGGCTACAACGCTGCGGCTGAAATTCTCTCTCGCATGACGGGTGAAGTTGCGCAGGACGAGTGGCAGGGTGGGCTAGACATGCCATACCGACTGACCGGTGGATCAGAACTAACCGTGCGGGTCCGGGTGAATCAGCCGAAGGCGCTCACCCGTGCAACGAACGTCGTCGGCACCTTTGAGGGTAGCGAGTTCCCTGACGAGTGGATCGTCCTTGGGGCGCATTACGACCCCTGGGGCTTCGGAGCCATCGATCCGAATGGCGGCACCGCCATGCTCCTCGCTCTTGCGGATGCTCTTGGAGAGCTGGCTGACGAGGGCTGCAGTCCTCGACGCTCCATCCTGATCGCACACTGGGACGCCGAGGAGTACGGTGTAATCGGCTCCACTGAATGGGTCGAAGAGTTTCTCCCGGAATTGACGAGTGGAGCCGTCGCGTACATCAATGCGGACGGTGCGGTTTCGGGGCCGAATTTCGGCTCTTCCTCGTCACCATCTCTGAAGCAGCCGATCCTCGACGCGATCCGAGACACGCCGTACCCGAAGGAAGGGCGCAGCGTCTACGAATGGTGGGCGGCGCAGGCCGAGAACGGCACACCCGTCATGGGGAACCTCGGGGGCGGATCGGATCACATCGCCTTCTACACGCACGCGGGAATTCCGTCGGCGGGCCTCACATCGAGTGGGCGCAGCGGCGTCTACCACTCGAACTACGACAACTTCGCCTGGTTCGAGCGCTTCGGTGACCCCGACTGGGTCTATGGGCCCATGCTCGCCACGGCCGACGGCCTCCTGGCACTCCGACTCGCCAACGCCGACTTGCTCCCGTACGACGTAACGCGTTACGCCATCGACACCCGCACGCACGTGAACACCCTGTTCGAGGTCGCTGAATTTCGACGTATCGATGTGAATCTCGACCGCCTGGTGGCTTCGACCAATGCACTCGAAGAGGCCGCGACCCAGCTCGAAATGGCTCGGACAAACCGCATTGCCGCTGGCTCCGTTCCGAGTGAGGACGCGGAAGCGATCAACGCCGAGTTCATTCGTCTCGAGAAGGCCTGGCTCGACAACCGCGGTCTACAGGATCGTCCGTGGAGCCGGTCGCTCTACGTGTCCCCTGACCCCTTCAGCGGATACGCGTCCTGGATGCTGCCGGGACTCAGGTATGAGATCGAAACGGACGATCCGGACGATGTTCCCGAATGGGAGACGCGGTACGTAGAGGCCATCGATCGGCTCACCTCACAGATGAGCCACCTGGCCAACATGATCACGGCCAGCGCGCCGTGACGTCGAGAGAAGTCCTCTCCGGACAAACGCTGACAGAGGCGACCGCCGACCTCACCGGATGGACCGTCGAGCAGGGAAAACTCCACAAGGAGTACGTATTCGCCGACTTCGTCGAGGCGTTCTCGTTCATGACCGCAGCCGCGTTATGCGCCGAGCGAGTGAATCATCATCCGGAGTGGTTCAACGTGTACCGGACGGTGCGCATCGATCTCTCCACGCATGATGTGGGTGGCATCACGATGTTCGATGTGGAGCTCGCCAGGGAGTTCGATCTGGCGGCGGGTTAGTGCCCCGCAAATTCACAAAGGGAGAAGCTCTGGCAGCCGAGCGAGCGTAGCCGGTCGGCACCGCCAAGGTCTGGGAGGTCGATCACAAAGCACGCCTCCTCGACTTCGCCTCCGACGCCACGAATCAACTCGAGTGCGGCACACGCTGTCCCGCCAGTCGCGATCAGGTCGTCGATGAGCAGCACCTTGGCGCCAGGTCCGATGGCGCCCACGTGCATCTCCATTCGGTCGGTGCCGTACTCAAGCTCGTAGTCGATTCCGACTACCGCTCCCGGCAGCTTCCCGGCTTTGCGAATCGGAATGAAGCCGACCCCTAGCTCGTAGGCGACAGGCGTTCCGAAGATGAATCCACGGGCCTCGATTCCGGCAACGAGGTCCACGTGCTGATCGATGTACCGATGGACGAGTTGATCGACAGCTATGCGGAGTCCGCGCGCATCCTCGAGTAGTCCGGTGACATCCCGGAAAAGAATGCCCGGCTTCGGATAGTCGGGCACGGTCCGGATGTAGGATGCGATCGAGTTCTTCACACCTCGGCGTCCGCAAGCCGGGTCCGGTACCCTAGAGCAACGAGGTGGTCCTCGGTGGCTTCATCCAGCTGGGTCGCTCCGTCAAACGCGAAGCTAACGGCTTGGTAGAAGCTTCGAGCGCCCTCGTTCAGTTCCACGATCCAGACGCCTGCCCGAGCCCGGTCGGCGCCACGCAGCCTGAGAGAGCGGCCGGCGTCTGCCGTTGTCGCGCTGGTCGAGAATTCGGCGTTCATGGGCGCCAACATGTACTCAGAGCCGTCTCAGGATCAAGCGAAATCCTTACCGTCTAGAACTTGGGCTCAAATCAGGACGGCCAAACTTCATCAAAAAGGCGCACCCAATTTCCTCCGATCACCTTCTCTACCACCCTGTCCCCGTGGCCACGTCGGGCCAGACCGTCCGCGATCATCTCCATCCGCCGCGGCGAGTTCAGGTCCTCGACGGTGAAGAGGATGTCCGGGTCTTCGTTGGGCGCAGCGATCCCGCGCTCAATTCGGCCGGCGACGAACTGCCGATGCGCAGACCAGTAATCTTCGGAATCATCGATGGGTGTCGTCGACAGGTCACTACCGATCCCCACATGATCCTCTCCACACACATTGAGAGCATGCTCGATGTGATTCAGCACATCGTCGAGCATGGCTACGCGGCCTGGTGTGAGAAACGGCATCAGATAGATCCCGATGACGCCACCGTTGTCCCCGAGGGCGCGTAGCTCCGCGTCATGCTTCGAACGTGGATGCTCCGCCACTGCGCTACATCCGCTGTGAGTGATCGCCATAGGGACGGTCGATGCCGCGATGCCTTCCGCGGTCGTGCGCTGACCGCAGTGACTCACGTCGACGAGCATGCCGAGGTCGTTCATGCGTTCAACCACCTGATGCCCGTATCGGGTGAGGCCTCCGTTCGCGGGCTCCAGACAACCGTCACCGACCAGGTTTCGCACGTTGTAGGTCAGCTGAGTGACCTTTACTCCGAGGGCCTGGAACGTGGCGATGTGGTCGAGGCCGCCTTCGAACGGGGTCGTGTCCTGGAACCCAAAAACGATACCTAGCCGCCCGCTCGCTTTCGCCTCGTTCAGTTGTGCGCGCGTGCGCACCTGCATCAACGCCCCGGGGAAACGTTCGATCCGATCCATCCATCCAGAGATCTTGCGGACGGTTCCCTCGAAGTCACTCCCGCTAACCGTGAGGTTTACAGCCGTGATCCCCGAGCCGACCGCGTTCTGGATCATCTCTCCGTTCAATGGTGGATTGAGCGGATAGTTGAAGTAGCCGGGGCTCGCCAGAAAATCGACGACAATCGCCTCATCGTATCCGGGCCAGAAGCGCCGTGATCCCGACGCCTCGGTTCCTGACACGGGGGACACCGCACCCTCCAGATTCTCGAGGCCAGTGGCGCCAATTCCAATCGCAGCCGCACTCGCCAGAAAACGCTTCCGGTCCATCTTATTCATGCCGTTCACACCCTGTCTCCTGTCGAGCCGATCAAGGAGGTAAGCTATCCCGACAGCCGACCGACACCAGCGAGTCCTGTGCTTGCCGATCCCCTCACCGTTCGGTCGATTGCTGCGGCAACCCTCAGCAAGGCAGCAACAATGCGCACCTCTACCTGTTATACCGTCGTGGGAGCTCTTCTGGTCGCGGGGGGCTTCGCTCGTCCCGAACCGGTCCAGGCACAGCCTCTCCCGATGGCGGTGCCCGAATCCGACGGCAAGGGTGCACGAACGGCCCGGCGAGATGTATGACGAGCAGGGAAGTGGAGACCGAGCACCCCAACACCGTGAACGCTTCGCGCAGATGTGGGCCGAGTCGGGCGCCGATCTGCGATCCAGGAAAGAGCGTGTGTCATCCAGAGCAACCGAACTGAGCCGATGAGCCGAATCGATACCGCCGTCCTCGCGGGCTGCAGAACTGCCTTCTCTCGCTCCGGCTCGGTCTTTGCCGACATCTCTGCGATCGAACTGGGGAAGGTCGCGGTGCGCGATGCCTTGGCCCGCAGCGGAGTCGGCGGCGAACGAGTCGATCACCTCGTGTACGGAACGGTCGTCCACGACACGCAAGCTCCGAACATCGCCCGTGAGATCGGCCTGGGCGTTCTCCCGAAAGACATCCCGGCCGTCACAGTATCCCGTGCCTGCACATCGGCGAATCAGGCGATCACGGACGCCGTCCAGATGATCGAACTCGGTCAGGCCGACGTTGTTGTCGCCGGTGGCGCGGAATCTCTGTCCCGGATTCCGATCACCGTGAGTGAGCGGATGTCAAAGCGACTTGTCGCCGCATCAAAAGGGGAAACGCTCGGACAAAGGTTGGCCCCGTTTCGCTCTCTCCGCCCCCGTGACCTCATCCCGGTGCAGCCAGCTATCGCTGAGCCCAGCACCGGCGAAACCATGGGCGCCTCGGCCGAGCGGATGGCCAAGGAGAACGGAATCACCCGTGAGGACCAAGACGCCTGGACGCTCCGCTCCCACGAGCGTGCAGCAGTCGGAACGGAGGACGGCCGCCTCACGGCAGAGATCGCGCCGGTCTACGTGCTGCCCACCTTCGAGCAGGTAGTGCTTAGCGACAACGGTATCCGGTCCGACTCCTCGCTCGAGAAGCTCGAACGGCTGCGTCCGGTATTCGACCGCAAGCATGGCTCCGTAACAGCCGGGAATGCATCGCCGCTGACCGATGGAGCCTCAGCGGTCGTGCTCATGAACGGAGAGAAGGCGCGCAGCGAGGGATTGAGGCCCCTCGGTTACGTCCGAAGCTGGGCCTGGACGGCCCTGGACCCGGCCGCTCAGCTCCTGCAAGGCCCTGCGTACGCCGCGCCTCTCGCTCTGGATCAAGCGGGCCTCACGATGGCCGACATCGGCCTCATGGAGATGCACGAAGCGTTCGCCACTCAGGTTCTTTCGAACCTTCAGGCTCTCTCTTCGAAGACCTTCGCGCAGAAGGAGCTCGGTCGCTCCGAAGCCGTCGGCCACCCGAATGTGGACGCCATCAACGTGATGGGCGGATCACTCTCGATCGGGCATCCATTCGGGGCGACCGGCGGACGGCTTACCGTCACGATTCTGAATGAGATGGCGCGCCGGGACGTTCAATTTGGGCTGATTACGGTCTGCGCTGCGGGCGGTATGGGCTTCGCCATGGTCGTCGAGCGACGCTAAGCCGCATCCCTCAAACAATGATCATGTAAGGACGAGCAGGACTCTGGTTGTTTGCCCGTGCGGGGACTGCTTTCCAGCCTCGGTTCGTGCAACTCGTGGTCCAACTCTGCCCGCACTTCCGGCTTCCGCTTGGCGCCTGTGCCTAGGTTCGCCGACTCCACTCGGACGGCCTAGCTACATGATGTTAGGCACGCGAAACTCGGAAGAGCCGTACGCAAGCAGATTTCATGGTTACGGAAAACGTTGCTCTTTTGCAGACCATGACGGAACCTCGTTGCGGACGAATTGTGTACGTCCTTGAGAAGAAACTGCCCACACGCCTCCCTCGGGGTTTCACTTGGACCAGAAAGACCTCAGTCGTGGCATGAGTAAGGCCCGCCGCACCGGCCTGATCGGCGGCATCGTCGTCTTCGTGCTCATGTTGCTCCTTCCTGAGCCCAGTGGGCTTAGTGAAGCCGGATGGCGGACCGCATCAGTCGCCGCCCTCATGGCCGTCTGGTGGATGACCGAGGCGATACCGATCGCCGCGACCGCCCTTCTTCCTCTCGTGCTGTTCCCTTTCCTGGGCGTGCTCGACGCACCAAATGCCTCGGCCCCCTATGGAAACGAGCTAATTTTCCTTTTCATGGGCGGCTTCTTCATGGCCGTCACCATGGAGAAATGGGGACTGCATAAGCGCATCGCCCTGCGGATCATGGCTTTCGTCGGCACCAGTCCTGATCGGCTGATCCTCGGCTTCATGCTCGCCACGGCGTTCCTCTCGATGTGGATCAGCAACACCGCCACGGCGGCCATGATGCTTCCGATCGCCCTCGCCGTTGGAGAGATGTTTCGGTCTCAGGACCAAGAGGGGCCTTATCAGTTTGGTATCGCCCTGATGTTGGGCGTAGCCTACGCCGCGTCCATCGGCGGCATCGCGACGCTCATCGGCACACCACCGAACGCAGTGCTCGCCGGCGCCGCGAGTGAGATCCTCGGCTATGAGATCGGATTCGTGCAGTGGATGGGAGTGGGGCTTCCCGTCACTCTCATCATGTTGCCGATTACATGGATCGCCCTAACGCGATTCCTGTATCCGCCGGGCGAGCTGTCCGGTGATGCCGCTGCGATCATCAATGCGGAGCGAGCGGCGCTCGGAACGCCGAGCAAGGGCGAGAAAATTACGGCAGTCGTGTTTACACTCACAGCACTCGCCTGGGTGATGCGCTCTGAAAAGGTCATCGGCGGTCTGACCATACCTGGGCTGCAAAGCTTCGCGCCTGAAATTCGTGACTCGACGATCGCGATGACGGCCGCACTCGTGCTCTTCATGATCCCGGTAGATCGGAAACGCGGAGAGTTCACGCTGGACTGGAAGACCGCGATGACGATCCCGTGGGACGTCCTCGTGCTGTTCGGAGGAGGGCTGTCCCTAGCCCGCGCCATGTCGCAATCGGGTTTCGCCAACTGGATCGGGGCCATGGTTTCCTCGCTCGACACAGTCCCTGCACTCGCGATCATCGCGCTCGTTGCCACACTGGTCATTTTCCTTACCGAGATGACGTCGAACCTCGCGACGACCAGCATGGCCATGCCCATCATGGCCGGAGCCGCGCTGGGTCTCGGCATCCCACCTCTGCAGTTGATGGCCGTCGCTGCACTCGCTGCCTCCATGGCCTTCATGCTCCCCGTCGCGACACCACCCAATGCCATCGTATTCGGTTCAGGCTACATCACGATTCCTCAGATGAGCCGCGCCGGAATCTTCCTCAACCTGACCGCGATCGTGCTGATTACCATTATCGGTTCCGTCCTGGTTCCAATCTTTCTGGCCACGTAGGAGACGTAGGTAGAGAACAGGTGTGGAGTGCTGCTCACAGTACTGGGGTCCGGTGACAGTGCACCCGCAGGGCGTCGACAAATGGGTCGGCGTCATCGGCCGGATCAGATGACCGCTGGGACGAGCAGGGCCATGACCTCGACGTAAAGGTCAACCGTGAGATCTCACACTGCGGCATCAACTCGATCGAGATGCTATTCGATTCCGAGGGCGGGAAGGTCACGCAGCTGTGCGACACCCGAACCCAGGAGAACCCGACCCGACCCGCACGGTCGGTGGCCTTAGAGTTCCTCGAGGAATTCCTCGACAAGCCGGAGCGTCTCCGGCGCAGCGAGCACGTCCGTGTGCTCGCGGTCTTTGATAAGATGGTAGCTAAGCCCTGACGCCTCACTCAGGCGCTCTGCATGCCGCCGGATCACTCGTTGGTCGTTCTCGGGCTGGATGATCAGGATCGGAAGGTCGAGCTCCCGAATCCTCCGACTCGGCGTAAGCGGTCGAAAGCTCCCTCTCACCCGATGCCAAAAGAAGGGTCGCAGGACATTGACAATGAACCCGCCTGGAAGTCCCTGATCAGAGAGAAATTCTGCGGTGACATGAAGGACGTCAGCCGGCGCAGCCACGAGTATCAGTCCATCTATCGGGGCCCCGTCGGCAGCCGCAAGGACGCCCGCCGAGCCGCCGAGGGAGTGGCCCACCAGGACGAGCTGTCGATCGGGAAACCGTTTCGCAGCATACCGGGCGACCGCCATGAGGTCATCACGAAAGTGTCGGATCGTTACAAAAGGAGCGGGGCCACTGCGACCGTGACCACGTACATCGAACAAAAGCACGTCGTGCCCGAGCTCAACCAGCGGCTCGGCAATCGCCAGCACCGTCGAATAGTTGGCGCTCCAACCGTGAGCCACCAGCAGAAGCGGCTCAAAAGGCTGGGCGCGTGACGGTTGGATCAGCCAGGCCGCGAGCCCTTGGTCACCGGACTGTATCAAGAGGTCTTCGTGCTCGACCCCGAGATCGGGCACAGTCCGCTCGAACGGACGCGACTCCGGGCGCAGAATTCGAGACGCCAACCGATCGAGGCCAAAAATGAGAAGCCCGATCGACACTGCTGCGATCGCGTAGCCCACCAGAGTCAAGCCGCGCGCACCTGGGCGAGGGCCCGGCGAACAAATACGGGCACCATCGCACGTCTCCACTCCGGGTCGACGATGATGTTCTCCAGCGGGTGACACTGCTGGTGCGCCCTGGCCGCGAGATCTTCAATCAGCTCGTCATCAAGGATCCGGCCTGCGGCAACGTCGCTCCATTTTGCGAGCACGCGGGGTCGAGCGCCGAGCGCGGTCACAACACCTTCCAGGTGACGGACTGTTCCATCTCCATCCAGATCCGCCGCGATCGCGACGGTCAGTAACGGGAAGTCAATCGACTTCCGTTGCCTGAGCTTCGCGTAGGCCTGCCTTCTAGACGCCGACGACATAGGAATTCGGATCTCGGTAAGAACCTCGTCCGGCGCGCGGCGGGTGTTCACAATGCCATCCGCAACGAAGAAGTCCCTGACTGGGACCTCTCGACGACCCTCGGGGCCGATCAATACCACCACCGCATCGAGCGTCATCAGCACGGGTGGCGTATCGGCCGAGTGAGCTGCTACACACTTTTTTCCTACCTTGGTCACGTGGCAGACGTCGCCGTCTTTCTTTAGGCAGTACCCAAGGGCTTCCCGCCAGAACGCAGTCTGGTTGTAGTAGGTGCAACGCGTGTCGAGGCAGACGTTACCGCCGATCGTACCGGCGTTTCGCAACTGAGGGCCTGCGACATGCGCGGCCGCGTCGGCGAGCGCAGGGAAGTGCTCGAGCACCTGGGCGTCACGGGACACGGCGCTCAGTGTTTCCCCCGCGCCAATTCGCAGGTGCCCGTCATCTTGACCCACACCCCGCAATTCTTGAATCCTCTTGAGTGCCACGAGGTGGCCAGGTTCGAACAGGCGGTGCTTCATATTCGGCACGAGGTCCGTGCCGCCCGCGATATACATCGCGTCACCAGCATGTTCTCCCATGACCGCAATTGCATGATCGACGGTGGTCGGGCGGTGGTACTTGAAGTGCGGCAGGCGCAACATATCAGCCGCCTCGTGCGGAAGAAGACTCGATCACTCTGGGCTCCGATGGACGTGCGACCATGATTCCGTCTTGTCCACTGATTCGTTGAATGCGAGCGGCGAGTGTCACCTCGCTGATTTGCACTGCCTCACCAACAAGCGGTGCGTGCAGCAGATGCAGTTCACCGTCTACCCAGAGAGCCAAGCCGGTATGCGCTACGTCCAGACCTTCGACGGTACTGGTCGCTGCAATGATGTCACCGTTTTGAATCTGATCGGAGACCTCTGCAATGCGGCCCTCAGGAATGAAGCGGCGCTCCTGTGTAGACAAGCGACCCTCGACCTGCCGGATGGCGTCGAGCGTCTCCGCGTCGGACAGCTGAACGTATGCCCCTGCATGGGTCGACATGAAGTCGATCGGTTCGGCATCCACTTCGCCTCCAAGTTCGGGCGTCACGTCGCGGACGAGCTGCTTTCTCTCGGCGTCTGCGATCCAGTCCGAGAAGTAGTGAAGTCGGCTCGGATACCCGTCGATCACATTTCCTCGATAGCGGAGCGCCCGCAGGGCGCGCTCGTACTCACCCTCCACGGACCCGCGATTCCCTAGACGACTTGCTGCACCTGTCTTCAAGAGCACGGACAGGGCGTAGACGTTCTCCACGAGGGTCACGCAGTCCAGCCCTCGCAGGTTCACAACCACTCGCTCTGGCCCATCGACTTCGAGGGTCTGCGGCACATAGGCCGTGCCCACGAGGCCAGCACCCAACTGAGCCATCAACTCGCCCATTGGGAGCGCATCAAGTCCGGCAGAGGATGCCTGGCTGATTGTTCGTTCTACAGTCGCCCAGTCTTCGTCCAGCCAGGTCGGGCTCCCAGAGGGCGCACCCGACGGGTCGGCAGGCGCTCGATGGGGCTCGAACGGTGAGTAGCAAACCCCCACCACGAACAGCACCACCACGGCCAACGGTCCAAACACACCGCGGTATTGCCTCACCAAAATGGTCTTGGTCGACATCAGTTCGCGGAGCTCACGTCCCCGGGACGCCCATTCCGTGGCGGATCGGCGTCTGGCCCAGCCGGCTTGGCGAGATGCCCCGCTTCACGGGCAGCTTCGATTCCTCTCCACACGTTCGGAGCCGTGAACGGCAGTCGATCCATCCGCACACCGATGGCGTCATAGATCGCGTTTGCGATCGCAGGAATCGACGGATGGAGCGGACCTTCACCGGCCTCCTTGGCGCCGTACGGACCTTCCGGGTCGATGGACTCAACGATCAAGGCTTCGAGTTCAGGCGTGTCGAGGCTGGTAGGAATTCTGTAATCCAGAAGAGAAGGCGCGTTGTGCAGTCCCGCGCGGCCATGGTCCGCGTCCTTGTAGACCTGCTCCTCCATGAGCGCCTCACCGAAGCCCATGTAAGCGGAGCCCTCCATCTGACCCTCGACCAAAATTGGATTGAGCGCGCGCCCACAGTCGTGAGCGACCCAGATCTTCACTACCTCGACCACACCAGTCTCGACATCGACATCCACTTCGGCCACGTGCGCCGTGAACGAGTAGGCTGGGGACGCACCGATTGTCCCGCCCCGGTACTTCCCGTGGACATCCTTCGGTGTGTTGTACGATCCGGTCGCACCGAGCGCACCAAATTGAGCCTCCGCGATATTGAACGCTTCAGCGATCGGTATCTGCCGTGAGGTGTCTTCGGACCATACCGCCAATCCACCGGCCAGAAGAACCTCACCGGGGACGACTTCCCAATGGCCGGCAACCGCTTCCTGCACCTTGCACCGTAGCTTGGTGGCAGCATCGATGGCTGCGTTCCCAAGCATGAATGTGACTCGACTCGAATAGGCGCCCAGGTCTACCGGCGTGAAGTCGGTATCGCCCCGCATGACCCGAACCCACTCCAACGGCACCCCGAGCTCCTCGGCCGCGATATACGCGACGACCGAGTCGCAGCCCTGGCCGATCTCACTAGCCCCACTGAAGACAGCGACGCGTCCGCTTCGGTCGATCTGCATCTGGACCGCGGACTGCGGCATGTCGTTCGGATAGATCGGATAGTTCGTGCCCGAGATGTAGGTCGAACCAGCGACACCGATGCCCCGACCGAAGGGCATCTTTCGGAACTTGTCCTCCCATCCGCTCGCGCCCTCGACGGCGGACAGGCACTCGAGGAACCCGTTCGACGTGATACGCATCTCGTTCACGGTTCGCGTGTTTCGGCCGATGAAGTTGCGACGCCGAAACTCCATCGGGTCCAGGCTGGTCTGCTCGGCAAGCTTGTCGATCTGGACCTCAAAGGCGAACCGGGGCTGAACCGACCCGTGGCCGCGCTTCGGTCCGCAAGCCGGCTTGTTCGTATACACACGGGTGGAGTCGAATCGATACGCTGGCATGTCATACGGAGCGCAGAGGAGCTGACCAGAGTAGTAAGTCGTCACCAGCCCGAACGACGCGTAAGCCCCGCCGTCGAGCAGGATCTTCGCGTCGACCGAAGTGAGCATGCCATCCGCCGTCGCCCCAGTGCGGTAGTGCATGTGAAATGGGTGCCGCCCTCGGTGCGCGTAGAAGACCTCTTCGCGCGTGTACAGAATCTTCACGGGTCGACCGGTGTTCATGGCCAGTTTCGCCACACAGAACTCGAGATCGAACGGCTCGCTCTTACCACCGAAGGCACCACCGACCAACGGCTGAAGAACCCTCACGTTGGCCTGATCGACCTCAAGAACCCGTGCGAGCTCGCGATGCAGGTAGTGAGGCACCTGCGTGGCGGACCAGACGGTCAACTTGCCAACGCCGTCCCACTGACCGATCGCACAGTGCGGCTCGATCGGCGTGTGCGTGGTCCCTTCGAAGAAATAGTCGCCTTCAACAACGACATCAGCTCGCTCGATCCCTTCGTCCACTTCACCAAACTCGAGCTGGACGACCTTTGTGATATTGCCGTTCCAGCCCTCCTTCTTCGCATCGTGCACATAGGGCGTCGACCCGTCCGCGGCGGCAGAATCCCGCGGGTCGAAGAAGGCCGGTAACTCGTCGTATTCCACGTCGATGAGGTCGAGTGCCTGAAGCGCAGTGTCCTCGTCCACCGCCGCTACAGCCGCGACACCATCACCGATGTAGCGGACGCGGTCCACACACAGCGGGTATTCGTCGGGCGTCCATGGGATGATGCCATAGGTCACGGGCATGTCCTTCCCGGTGATCACCCCGTGGACACCTTCGAGCGCCTCTGCCCGAGACACGTCGATCGAAACAATGCGCGCGTGCGGCAGCGGGCTTCTGAGGATCTTCCCATGTAGCATGCCCGGGAACGTCACGTCATCAGTATAGACCGCCCGGCCGGTCGACTTCGCCAGGCCTTCGATCTTCCTCATGTTCGTGCCGATTAACTTCTGGTCCGACTTATGCTTACCGGTATTCTCAGGCATTGGACGCCTCCGAACCTGATTCATCGGGCGCTGCACCAGTTTCGATCGCAGACCTACCGTAACCGCCTGCTGGACTGCCACTTGCAGAAAGTCGCACCCCTGCCGCCTCTACGGCGTCATAAATCTTTGCATAGCCGGTACACCGGCAGAGATTTCCGGCTAGGGCATCTTGGATTTCAGACCGACTCGCCGCTGGGTTTCGATCGAGCAGAACCGCCGCCGAGCAAAGGATGCCGGGCGTGCAGAAGCCACACTGGGCAGCGCCATTCAGGTCGAATTCGTCCTGAAGTGGATGCGGGCCCTCCGGCCCGGCGAGACCCTCGACGGTCACGACCTCGCGGTCTTCAGCCTCCCATACAGGCGTAAGACACGCCAGCGTGGGCTCTCCGTCGAGAATGACGGTACAGGCACCACAGTCGCCCTTGTCGCAGCCCTGCTTAGAGCCCGTGAGACGGATGACATAGCGGAGCGACTCGAGAAGCGTGAAGTGCGATGGCACTCCAACCTCGTGAACGTCGCCGTTCACCTTCAGTCGCACGATTTCAGTAGTAGTAGGCATGGGGACACAAGGTCGCCAGACGGCCCTTCGCTCCGCAACGGGATCACTTAACGGGATTCCTTTGGACGGACTTCAATCTTGATATATCATTGAGCGACTACCTGCACTTGGGTGGTCGCATTCACAGAGTCGCAGGGAGGCATCGATGCCATATCCAGAAATGATGGTCGCCCCGATGCGCGAGGATCTCGTTCGCGTCGGGTTCACTGAACTCCGCACCCCAGATGACGTCGAGTCGACCCTGGGCAGCGAGAAGCGCTCAACCTTGGTCGTGGTGAACTCCGTATGTGGTTGCGCGGCCGCAATGATGCGGCCGGCGGTCTACATGTCGCTCCAGGGCGAGAAGAAGCCCGAAGTGCTCACCACGGTCTTCGCAGGGCAAGACATGGAAGCTACGGACAAGACGCGTGAGTACATCACGGGCTTCCCACCTTCCTCGCCGGCTGTCGCACTCTTCAAGGATGGCGAGCTCGCGTACTTCATGGAGCGCCATCAGATCGAGGGGCGAAACCCGGAAGACATCGCCGCCGACCTGCAGGCCGCCTACGAGGAGCACTGCTAGGCATCGCCGAGCGCGATTAAGCAGCGTTGCTCACGCATCACTGCAATGGCCCGGCGAGCGTCGACACGAAAGACCCGAACGGGGCCCGATGAAAAATCGGGCCCCGTTCTTCGTAGCAGGGCTGCGTGCGATGAACGATGCTATTCGCTGCAACCTTCTTGGTCCGACTCCGAGAAAGCCTCGCGTTTTCATGCTCTTGTAACCGTCGTGACCAAGCAGCCGTCCTCGGGAGAGGAGCTGCGTCCACCGCACCAGGTCACCCGCACTCGTACAGACGCGGCCCCTGCGGATGGAGCATCTCTCTATCGACATCCTGATAGCCCAGCCGTCACATGGGAAAACTGCGCAGAGACGTCGAAGACGAAGTTCCTCGACGCAAGTGCTGACCGGTGCGTCTAGGTCGATCGTGCCCTCCTCCATCGCGGGCTTAATACTGGAGGGTACTGGACGGACGGAACCGCTCGGCTCCAGCCACTCCCCACACGATGCTGGGCATGGTGGACGGATCAGACCCACTTAGGTCGGACTTCGGTTGTCATTCCGGCGCGGTGCGGATTAGGATGCCACATGATCCCAATTCAGCCTGTAACCGTGTTGCATTTCTTCATCTCCCAACGAGAGACGCGTGAGTCCCTTCGATTGCGCCGTCCGGACGGTCGTCTCGGCTGGCTAGTGGGTTTGCTAGTCGCGATCACAGCGATCTCGCTTCCCGCCGCATCAGGAGCGCAAACGCCCGCTCAGACCGCTCGGGCGGACTCTCTCTTCTCAGAGCTCACCGAGAGCACACCGGGCGCGGCGGCCGTCGTTGTTCGTGAGGGCGTCGTTGTGTTCCGGGCGGGCTACGGAATGGCCAATCTCGATCACAGCATCCGGATCACGCCTCAGACCGTCTTCGACGTCGCCTCGGTCTCGAAACAGTTCGATGGATTCGCGGTGGCCTCGCTCGTCGAATCGGGCGCCATCGACCTCGACGCCCAGGTGCGGGACTACCTGCCCGAGTTGCCGGATTTCGGGCTGTCGCTCACGGTTCGGCATCTGGTACATCATGCCAGCGGCATCAGGGACTGGCCCATCACCCTCGCGGTCGCCGGATGGCGCTTCGACGACGTGATCTCGTTCGACCAGATCCTGCGTATGACATGGAGCCAGCGCGAACTCAACTTCGAGCCTGGTAGCGAATACAGCTACTCGAACACGGGGTACAACCTGCTGGCCGAGATCGTGCAGCGGGTGACGGGCCAGACGTTCAGAGCGTGGACCGACGAGAACATCTTCGAACCCCTCGCGATGTCTAGCTCGCACTTCCAGGACAATCACCTCGAGGTCGTCCCGGGGCGGGCATACGGCTACAATCCGACGCCAGCGGGAGAATGGACTGTCTCACCCAACGGACTGACCGCACTCGGCTCGAGTTCTCTGCACAGCTCTGTCGACGACATGGCTCGTTGGTTGATCAACTACGACACCCACGTCGTTGGTGGGAGCGCCGTCATCGAACGGATGCAGACCCCCGGGGTCCTGACCTCGGGCGACACCAACGTCTACGCCTACGGGCTCAATGGTGTGGAGTGGCACGGCGCTCGGACCTATACGCACACCGGCTCCTGGGCCGGGAACCGAACCGTCATCATGCACTTCCCGGACATCCAGTCGGGGGTCATAGTCCTCGCGAATTCGGGCGCCTACAATCCAACCCCTCCCGGTCGGGGCCTCGCGGAGATCTTCCTGGACGACCTGCTCGGACCCTCAGACCCCGAGGAAGCCGGGGCCCAAGGTCAGTCGACGCAGCCGCCCCCCTCCCCTGCGCCCGAACTGTCATCCGATGAGTTGGAGGAGTACGCCGGCGACTGGGTGAGCGAGGAACTGGATACGCACTACGTCCTCTCAGTAGTCGACGGCACGCTGGTCGCACAGCACTACCGCCACGGGACCATTCGCCTGACGGCGCAGAAGCCGGACATCTTCGTCGGGAACCTCTTCTTCTTCCGGCCGGTCCGGTTCGAACGAGACACCTCTGGTGCGCTCGGTGACATGTTCGTCGGAGAGGGTCGCGCACGTAATCTGAGATTCGTGAGGGCCGCACGATGAGCGCACACGCGATGGAGTTGATCTGGACCGCGAGCTGACTCCGGTCGTCAGGTTTCTGGAGGCGCCAATAAACATACGCAGCACCACTCTCGATATTCGGTCCATCGTTCCACGAGTCAGCTCAAGAGGTGACCCCGGCTGGGCCTCTAGCGTCCGCGGATACGTTCCCGCTGTTGAGCAGCAATCTCCACCAAGCGCCGTAGCTCCCGGATCGGCTCATCAGAGTCGTCGACCTGCAGCCGCAACACTACATCGTTGTTGAGCCAAACGCCGCCGTCCTTCTTCACGATGACCATCGCGGCCGACTGCATGCCACGCTTGTCACCGCCTGCCGCCTGTCCGGCCTCCAGGGCCGCCATCAGTCGTAGCGACAGATGTCCCTCCGTCTCTTCGAACGCGGCCACCATATCATCGACGACCGCTTGCCCGGCAAGAATATTTCCCTGAGCCGACACGTGTGTCCCCACCCTGTGCCCAGCCCAGTCAGAAGCGCTTGGTCCCGTATGAGTCGCCACGCTCCCGGCGGCGTCCATTACCGAAAACTGTCGCCCCTCGATCATCCAGCGCTCTGGGCGCGGATTGGGATCATTTTCTAGAATGGTCTCAACGACCTTCTGAGGCGCCATACCCCCTCGCAGGAGTTCAATGCCCTGCGGCCCGTAGCTCACATCGACGACAGCCTGCGTCGCGACGACTCCGACGTTGGCCTCGGCCCAGAGCACTCCATTTCCGACTGAAAACACCCGAGACTGCACCGCACCACCGACCTCACCTGTCTCGGCGTCATACCCGAGCACGGAGAAGGTGGCCACCGGTGGCCAGCGCTCGACTTCCTCCAGTGGTGAGACGGCCGATTCGACCTGGGTTTCAACGTTTAGCTGGCTCCACCCGGCAACGGCAACGAGAGTGATCCCACAGGACACGAGAAGTCCTAGTCGAAATCTCATCGATACTCTTCGCGCACCGGCGAGAAGACATCAAGAATGCGGCAGTCCCTATGGGCCTGGCCGCTATGTGCCGCATCGCCAGGGATTACGAGAACCTCACCGGCATGAACCACGAACGTCTCACCGGCCACGACAAGCTCATACGTACCCTCGAGCACATTCACGATCTGTTCATGAGGATGACTGTGCTCGGGCAGGACCGCGCCCGCCTCGATCGTCCAGTATACGTGGGTTGTGTGCTCAGAATGGATGAACCGGCCGTGATGCCCGGGGACGAGTTCGCGTGCGTCCAGTGAGGTCAGTTCGTAACGCTCTGCCATCAGAAATCCTCCATCACCGGCCTCGTGGCCGCAAATCGTTCAAGGATTCGAAGTGTCATCGCGACGCCCCGCCGAATGTTCTGCTCAGTAACACGTTCATCGTTTCCGTGCACCCCTCCTGAGTCTTCCGCTGGCGTCGCCGTAGCGGAGTAGCCGTAGCTCGTGATGCCGAGGTCACGGAAGAAGTGACTGTCAGTGAACCCGCCTGAGACCTGTGGAACGAACCCAGCGTCAGGGAATTCCTCGAGAGTCACATCACGAACGGTGCGATACAGGTCGGTGTCGGTTGACGAGACCGCTGGCGTAAAGCCCATCAGTACCTCGACTTCGATCTCGTCACCGAGCACGGAACGGACCTCCGCAAGCCAGCTGTCCGGGTCCTGGTCGGGGAGCAATCGGCAGTCGATCTCCGCCGCGACCTCCGGCGAAACAACATTGATCTTAGTGCTCCCTTCGAAGCGTGTGATCGAGCAGGTGTTGCGAGTCAGGGCATGGAGACCGGGGTTGTACAACTGCAGTTCTCTGAGAACGCCCGGCTTATCCACATACGCGCCCATGTCGGCAAAGCGGCGCTTCCACGGCTCAGTATGACCATCCGCAATCCCCTTCAGGTGCGTATCGACCGCGGGAATCACCCTCGGGGCAAACTGGTGGAGCCGGAAGCGCTCCAACGCCTCGATCATCTTTACAGAGGCGTAGGTCACAAGCGGCCTCGAGCCGTGGCCGGGCTCTCCCGTCGCCGTGAGACGGAGCCAGTAGGGCACTTTCTGTGTCACTTCCAGCCCGAAGTTCACGGTGCCGTCAACATCAGACCCGCCGCCACCCTCATTTAGAAGGAAGCCGATTCCTTCGAAGATCTCCGCGCGATTCTCAACGAGCCATCCCGCGCCGAAGAAGCCACCGGCTTCTTCGTCTGCGGTCGCCATGAACAGAACGTCCCGGTTCAGTGGGGTCTCGGTACGGTGCAACGCCAGGAAGGTGGCCAGGTGGAGAATGCCACTCGTCTTCGTATCGAGCGCCCCTCGACCGTACACGTACCCGTCCCGCAATTCTCCGGAAAGTGGGTCCGAGGTCCAGAAACGCTCATCGGCGGGAACCACGTCCATGTGGTGGATCAGGAGAATGCCAGGCTCATCCCCACCCTCGAGGCGGGCCCAGATATTTCCTCGTCCAGGAGCCGACTCCACCATTTCGTACTCGATGCCCTCCGCCTCGAAGATCTGAGCGAAGAACTCCGCACCCCGGGTCTCATTGCCCGGCGGGTTCACGGTGTTGATCTGGATGTAGTCCTGAACCCATTGGACGGCCTCGTCCTGAAGGGCCTCAAGGTCGATCTGAGCCTCTGTCGCAGCGGGCGCGAGCAGGGCTAGCAACACGCCCACCGTGACGCAGGTGAGCCTCATGGCGAAATGGGACGTCGATCGTCGGATCATGGAGAGCCTCGCACCAGCGTTTCGGAGAAAGTACCCGGGTGTAGAACGGTTTTCCGGGGGGCGCCAAGATGCATCGCACCTCGACCGCCTGCAACGCGTAACGCCGGGTCTCGCGGGCCTACTGTCCGCCAACTACAGGCCCGGGCATCCCGGTCAAGATAGTCGCAGCTTCTCGTCAACGTCCCTGACGGCCGAAGTCAGCCTCGAACAACGTCCACGAATTCGGGTCGAGCCTCACGTCTGTCGGCTCCGCGTCCACCGGAATGACAAAACGATGGAACCCGCCGTCCAGGTCCACGCGCTCGATCGTCGTCGGCAAGACCTGACCGTCCTGGTAGATGCCGATCTCCAGTGGTATCTCGAACATCGGACCCACGGTCTGGGTCTGATTCAGCTCGATCCGTACGGCCCGGGCACTGGCATCGTAGTCCCACCACCCCTGGAGCTTTGGATTCCCGCCGTCCCGAAGCCATTGATCGAAGAAAGTCTGGAGATCGAGGCCCGATGCCTGTTCCATTGCTGCCTGGAAGTCGGATGTGGTCGCATTTTGGTTCATGTAGCGGGCGTAGTAGGCCCGGATGCCCGCCCAGAAGGCTTCGTCACCCATCCGCCCGCGGAGCATGTGAAGAACCCACGATCCCTTCTGGTAGGTCGCACCGCTCGACACGCGGCTCATGTCGTCGAGATCGTCATGGACGATCCGGTAACCTGGGTCACTCTCGTACTGAGTAAACACTCTCTCCGCTGAGCTCTCTAGGCCGTCCACGAACTCGTCCCGCCCGTATGCGTGCTCAATGAATAGCAGCGTGAAATAGGTAGCAAAGCCTTCGCTCAGCCAGACATCGTCCCAATCCGACTCCGTCACAGCGTTGCCGAACCACTGATGAGCGATCTCGTGGATAATCACGTTTCGCCACCGAACGGTGCGATCACCCGTGACGGAATTCTCGTGGTACATGATGGCAGTCGCGGCCTCCATACCTCCGCCTGTGACCGGCGAAGTGATGTTCGCGAGCCTCTCATAGGCATACGGCCCGACGTGGTCCGCATAGAACTCCATGACCTGCTTTGTCGGGACCGCGAAATCGTAGAAGCCCGCATCGCGATCCTGCCGATAGACCCACGTCTGAATCGGCAGTCCCCGAAAATCGTCGACGTGCTGAACGGCGAACTCTGCCACCCCGAGCACATAAAGCCACGTCGCGATCGGCACCGACTGCTTCCAATGCGTGACCCGGGTCCCCGCGGCACCGTCGGTCTCCTCTACCAACAAGCCATTCGACACGACCTGATAGTGCGCCGGAGCCGTGACGACCATCTCGCTCATCGCCTTGTCGTAAGGATGATCGATCGTCGGTAACCAGTTCCGGGCCCTGTTCGGCCAGTTGTCACTGAAGAAGGTGCGATCCCCGTGCTTGTTCGGCCCCGCATGGAGACCGGACGCCGGCACCCCGTTGTAAGACACGGTCACATCGAGCGTCGCCCCTGCAGGTCCCGCCTCCGACAACGAAATCCGCAAGAGATCCGACTCGTGTGTGAAGTCGAGCGGGCGCCCCGCCACTTCTACCGATGTCACAGTCATGCCCTGGCCCTCGCCGTTCGCCCCAATGAGGTCGAGCGAAAGCTCGGTTACGCCGACGTTCGTGAAGCGGACCGAAACCGTCGCGCGCCCTTCGATCACATCGCTGTCATCCCGCAGGGTGAGCTCGAACCGATAGTTCTCAATGTCGATGCCAATCCGCCGGGGATACTCGTCGATCGCGGCGACGACATCGTGAACGGGACCAACCCACGGGAGTGAGCCAGTAACACCGAGCGTGACCGCCACGAGACCTGCGATGAAAAGGGTGTGCATGTATTCTCCCGGGGAGCAGGCATTGGGGGACGACTGGCACCTTGGGGTGCCTTGAAGAGAAATAATGCGGAGTGGCCGGCCTTTGGGCTACATTTGCCTCCGGATGTAGAGAGCGACACGCCTGCCCGGAGGGGCGGAGTCAACACGGCCCCCGGGTTCTTAAGTACCGGAACCCGTGGCCAGCCGTCTGAAGACAAAGACACTCTAACTGCTTTTATATGAGCGACGAAAAGATCGAGCCGCCTGCAGAGGCTAGGCGCAGTTTTCTGACAAGTATGAGCGCGATTGTCCTCGGAGCGGTCGCTTCGATCGTTCCCGTGGCGGCGGGCGTGACTGCCCTGCTCGATCCACTGCGCAAAAAGGAGACTGCTTCGGCCCAGGTGTTCGTCACGCGCCTTTCCGCCGTGCCCGAGGATGGGTCGCCCAAAAAGTTCACCGTCGAGATGGATCGGGTCGACGCCTGGGCGACTTATAGCAACACGCCCGTCGGCGCCGTCTACCTGAGACGGACCGAATCCGGAGATGTGGCAGCTCTAAACGTCGTCTGTCCCCACGCCGGCTGCTTCGTCGGACTCGCCGAGGACAAAGCACGATTTGGTTGCCCTTGTCACAATAGCAGCTTCGACCTCGACGGAGTGGTGAACGATCCGTCGAGCCCAAGTCCACGCGACATGGACTCACTGGCAGTCGACGTTAGGAACGGGGATGAAATCTGGGTGGCTTTCCGGAATTTCCTCCCTGGCCGGCACGATAAGACTCCGGTCTGAGGCCAACTACCAATGGAGAACCTGCTCAACTGGCTTGATGACCGCACGGGATACAGATCTCTCGTGAAGAACGCTCTTTACGAGCGTATTCCTGGCGGCGCCCGTTGGCGATACGTCTGGGGTAGTACCCTCATGTTCGCGATGTTCGTTCAGTTCGTGACCGGACTCGTCCTCTGGGCTGCTTATAGCGCGAACGCGCAGGGCGCATGGGAGAGCGTTCACTACATCCAGAACGTGATGTACGGAGGATGGATGCTGCGGGGCATTCATCACTACATGGCGCAGGTCACGATCGTCCTGCTCGTGTTGCACCTGATGCAGGTTTTGATCGACGGTGCGTACCGTGCACCTCGCGAGGTCAACTTCTGGTTTGGCCTTGGGCTTCTGGGCCTCGTGCTCGGGCTCTCACTGACCGGATATCTGCTTCCCTGGGACCAGAAAGGCTACTGGGCGACAAAGGTGGCGACGAGTATCGCCTCCATGACCCCGGTCGTCGGGCCCGCGATGCAGCAGTTGATGGTCGGAGGAGCCGAGTACGGCCATCATACGCTCACGCGCTTCTTCGCACTCCACGCCGGCGCCCTGCCTGCGGGGATCGTCCTGCTGATCGTTGGGCACGTTTACCTGTTCCGACGGCACGGCATCACCGTGCCCAAGAAGGCCGCAGAGAAGCCGGACGGATGGTTTTGGCCGGAGCAGGTCCTCAAAGACTCTGTCGCATCGCTGATCGTAATGGCGACGGTTCTGGCTCTGGTGCTCTGGAACGGCGGCGCTCATCTCGGGGCTCCCGCTGACCCGACGGAGCCCTACGCTGCCGCTCGGCCCGAGTGGTACTTCATGTTCCTCTTCCAGTGGCTGAAGTACTTCCCCGCAGGCTGGGAGGTGGTCGGGGCGCAGATCATTCCGGGAATCGCAGTCGGTATGATTGCCGCGATGCCTATCATTGGGAAGTGGCGGCTCGGGCACCGCTTCAATCTCGGTGTCGCCGCATCCTTGTTGCTTGGTATCACAATGCTGACATGGACGGCATATGCTGCGGACCAAGCTGATCCTGCCTTCGTCCAGGCTCGCGCTCAAGCAGAATCGATTGCGGAGCGGGTCAGTGAACTAGCCGGGTCTCCAGATGGAATACCCGCAGCCGGGGGCCTCGCGATGCTTCGAGGGGACCCTGCGACCCAAGGGCCGATCATCTTCGAGGCCAATTGTTCGATCTGCCATCAGTACAACGGACACGACGGACTGGGCGGGACCCCGGACGACGAGCCGTCGGCGTCTGACCTTGGTGGCTATGGCAGCCGCGAATGGTTGACCGGCCTTCTCGACCCGGACCGAATCAATACGCCCGAGTACTTCGGGAATACGGAGCACACCAACGGCAGGATGGCTCGCTTCGTCCAGAGGGGCATCGCAGGGTTCGATGACGATCAACGCGCGGCGCTTCGCAATGTGATCCTTGCCGTTTCGGCGGAGGCAGAGTTGCCGTCACAAGCTACCGCGGACGAGGCCGACCAGGACGCAATCCGAGAGGGACGCATCGCCATCAGCAGCGAGGCAATCGACTGCACCCGATGCCATACCTATGCCGACGTAGCCGAGGGTGACGTGGCACCAGTCCTTACCGGATGGGCCTCCCGCCAGTGGATCATGGGCATGCTCCGAAACCCGTCTCACCCGCTCTACTACGCAGACAACAACGATCGCATGCCCGCGTTCGGTGACGAGGGCATCCTCTCAGAGGCGGAAATTGGCCTGGTCGCTGACTGGCTCCGCGGCGATTGGTTCGTGCCTGACGGGAACTAGGTCTGTCGGGCGAAGTGACAGAGCGCCCCCACATGCGATGACCCGTTGGTCTGGCGCGGGAAGAAGGACGCTAGTTGTTCTTCGCACCCTCGTTGATCCAGTTCATGATGACCTCGAGATCCGTAGGCGGAACCGGATCTCCGTCTTCCGGCATGTCCCCAGACTGGATCATATCGACGAGGAGGCTGCCGTCAGCGTCACCGGGGTCAATGATGGTTCCGTAGTCCGAACCGGCCATCACGCCTTCGTACGTATTGAGCTTGAGACCGAGTTCCGCATTGTCCTCGCTGTGGCACTCCCAGCAATGCTTCTCCAACAGCGGCAGAACCTCCGCAGAAAAACTGACCTCTTGATGACTATCGGCGACCGACGCAGCGGCCCTCGGGTTGTCGGTATCCGACTGAATCGCGAGACCGATCGCGGCGGTCACGGCGAGTGCAGTGAGTACGTCAGAACGAAGCAGCATTGGTATCTATCCTCAAGAAACTTTCGGGCGGAACTGAAAATGGTCTGCGGCCGACTCGTCGGTCGACCTGCGCTATTACTGGCAGCAAGGCCACGCGGTTCCCGTGCAAGCGTGAACCCTCACCGCCCTGCCTGCTCCGGATCAGGCATTATCTGATCCGAAAAGATCCGTGGATATGTACCGCTCTGCGAAGCTTGGCAAGACCGCGACAATGGTCTTGCCTACCATCTCATCTCGCTTCGCCACCTGGATAGCCGCCCAGATCGCAGCTCCTCCGCTGATTCCGCACGGCAATCCCTCCGTTTTCGCGGAGTCACGTGCCATCGCAAGGGCATCATCGTTGGCAATCGTCATAACCTCGTCCACGACGTCCATGTTGAGGATATCCGGTACGAAGCCTGCACCAATACCCTGAATCATGTTGCCGGGCCCGGGCTCCCCGCCCGACATCACCGGACTGGTCTCGGGCTCGAGCGCTATGGAGTGAAGCGCAGGATTGCGCTCCTTTAGAACCTCAGAAACGCCGGTGATCGTACCGCCCGTTCCAACGCCGCTAACGAAGACGTCGACATCGCCGCCGGTGTCACGCCAAATCTCCAGCGCGGTCGTACGACGGTGCACTTCCGGATTGGCAGGATTCGTGAACTGACCGGCCTGGACAGCTCCTTCGATCTCCTCGGTGAGACGATCCGCCGCAGTGAACGCACCACCGATTCCCTCTTCCTTCGGCGTCAGAACGACCTCGGCTCCGAGGTGTTCGAGCATCTTTACCCGCTCCATAGACATCGTCTCGGGCATCGTCAGTACACAACGGTACCCACGCGATGCTGCCATGAAGGCAAGCGCGATACCGGTGTTACCGGAAGTTGGCTCAACTATGGTGGAGTCTGCCGTGAGGACCCCTCGGCGCTCGAGATCTTCGATCATCGCGATGCCGATTCGATCCTTTACGGACGCCATCGGGTTGAAAAACTCGCACTTGAGCAGGATGTCCGCATTCGCCCCGTACCTTTCCCTGAGTCTAGGGATTCTGACGAGCGGCGTGTCGCCCACAGTGGCGGCGAAGTTGTCATAAACGCGGCCTCTGCCTGGGGTGTGGTCAGACATGTGTTGTCCATTGCTGAGAAGAACCGATTGAGGCAACGCACCTCGCTCTCTGACAGAACGGAACTAATGCCGAACAGGATCACACGCCATATCGTGTACGGTCGGTTGAGTCGGTCGGTAGCACACTCTTCTCCCCCAAGGAGCCCTGAACTGGGATCGATGGTTACCTCTCGCGTATGTGTCAGTGATGCCCGAGCACCTTCGTCCCCGTGGGACATCTATGTCGCTCCTCGATCGAGGCCCGACTCCCCACACGAATGTATCGTCACAACCCTATGGTGGCGTAACGCCACGCTCGCACTAATCTTGACGTCCCGTTTCGAAGATCGAGATAAGAAGGAGCCCGTCCATGAGTCCTCAGTCATCCACAAAAGTCGTCCTTTTTGCTTTCGCCCTGGCACTGGGCCTGACCGCGTGCGCGTCGGGCGGCGGCGGCGCTAGTAGTCGGCCAGCAGGCGCGACAAGTAGCCGTATCGTCCGGGCAGAAATCGAGGCGCTACCGCCAATGGATGCACTCACGGGGATCCAGCGCCTCCGGCCGCGCTGGTTGCAGTCCCGTGCCGGATCCGGCGCCGGGGATCCTCCAGTTCTTTATGTGGACGGGGCCCGACGCGGCGCCACGACCGACTTGGCTACGATGCGGGTAGCCGAGGTTGAGCAGATGAATTACATGAGTGCGAGCGATGCAACCACTCGTTATGGCACAGGTCACGGCGGCGGGGCGATCCAGGTCACGACCAGGCGCTGACGAAAGTGTCAACGGAACAGCGTCGGGTCACCGCAGGGTGGCCCGGCGCTTTTTCTTACCTACCCGTCAGGGTCAGCCCGCCCATCGCTAGAAACTAGATCCCGAGCGAACTGCTCCAGTACGTCGGCACAGGTGCGGATCTCGTCGACCGCGACCCATTCGTCCTTCGTGTGAGCCTGCTCGATACTCCCAGGGCCATAGCAGACCGCCGGGACCCCAGCCTCGTTCAGGAACGCTGCGTCGACCCAGGCGGTCATACCCTCTACCACAGGAGGTACGCCTAGCGACGATCCCGCCGACAGCAGGCCCTGCACCAGGCCGCTGCTGGTCGGTACTTCTGTTCCAGGCCTCACCAGTGTCATCTCGAGAGCAGCGTTCAGGTCGGGCTCCGTGGACCGAAGCTCACCCAATACCTCTTCGAACTCCGCGATGACCTGAGCGGGATTCTCCCTGGGCATGGTCCGCCGCTCGAGCAGCAGAGAACATCGGTCCGGGTACACGGACTCCGCGGAACCACCCGATATAGTGCCGGCGTGGAGCGAGCCGTAGTGCAGTAACGGGTGCGCAACTCGCGAACGAAGTCGGTCAGACAGCCCATCGAGCGCGGCTAGATAAAGCGCCGCATGGCGGATCGCGTCGATACCAACGTCCGGCCGGGAGCCGTGAGCCGCTCGACCGTGAAACGTCGCTTCGATCCAGGCGAACCCCTTATGTGCGGGCATGACCTTCAGACTCGTGGGCTCGCAAATGACGGCCATGTCGGCGGCGTGTGACCCACTTGCGACCAGATCGGCCATTCCGATGCTCGCGTGCTCCTCGTCCGCCGTGAGCGCAATAACAAGATTCGGACGCGGGCCACCGGAAGCGAGGCGACATCCCGCCGCCATTAAGGCCGCGACCCCACCCTTCATATCGCACGATCCTCGGCCCATCAGTCGCCCTTCCTCGATCGTTGCACCAAACGGATCGATCGACATCCCGTCGACGCCGACGGTGTCGAGATGCCCATTCAACAACAGCGTGGGCCCTGAGCCTTCAAGGCGCGCCACCACATTGGGACGACCCGGCCCTACTTCATCGACGTGAACCGTGAACCCCCAAGCCTCCAAAAGCTCCGCTGTTACAGCGGCCATACCCGCCTCACCCGCGCCACCCAGAGCCAGCATCGGGTTCACTGATGGGGTTGAAACAAGGAGCTGAGCTAACCCGACAGGGTCGCCAACTCGAGCTGTCTCAACGTACAGGTTTAGATTTATGTCCATATAAGACCGTCGCCAACTCGAGCGAAACCTTGTGGGCGTCTCGATTGTACAGATATAGGGAGACGGTGACGAGATCATCGTCTTTCATGGGAACACCACTTCAAAGGAACCGTCATGAAGAACTTCGCGATTGGCCTGCTTGGTGCGGCCGCGCTCGCGACGACGATTCTCCTGGTGCGACTGGCGAAAGAAGTGGAGCTGAGCACCGTCCGCCTCGTTCCGGCGGGCGAAACTCAGCCCACCACACTTTCACTAGAACGCATCAGGGAGCTAGGCCTATAGCGCAAATCGTCGTCTGAGTGGTAAAAAAAGAGCGGCGGGGGCATCGGCCCCTCGCCGCTCTTTTTTATAACTCTGGCCGACGGCCAATCCTGAGCTATCCGAAGTGCTCTCGGTTCTTATCGACGTAACTCGTCCATTCAGCGGGAACGTCTGTATCAGGAAAGATGGCCTGCACCGGGCATTCGGGCTCACAGGCGCCGCAATCGATGCATTCATCGGGATGGATATAGAACTGATCCTCGGCCTCGTAGATACAATCTACGGGGCAGACCTCGACGCAGCTGGCGTCTTTGGTCTCAATGCAAGGCTGGGTAATGATGTAGGTCATGGCTGCCTGAAATCCATGGAGTGGTACGGCGCCAAGAAGCTTTAACCAAGCTGTAGCCAAGGTCAAGCATAAGCCGCATCGAGTAGCTGTCATTCTCCGGCACCTGTGCAAATCCCGTCGCGTCGCCGTATGCTAGACTAAGGGCTGATACCGTCGCCTGACTGCGCGTGGAAAGATGACTGAAGCCTTGAGAATCCGCCTGATGATTGTAGCCGCCCTGCTTGTATGGGCGCCTCCGGGGATGAGTGCGCAGTCCGGAATCGTTTTCGGAACAGTGTACGACTCGATCGCGAATGAGCCACTTCCCGATGCCGCCGTCTTCCTCTGGGAAACGCCGTACTCTGCGGAGACTGACAGTCAGGGACGGTTCCGCATCGAGGACGTGCCGGCCGGAGACTACAGTATCCTTTTTTTCCATACGCGGTTGGGTGAGCGCGGCATCTCGACCGGTTCCCGAGCCATCTCTGTCCAAGCGGGCGTTGACCAGCAAATAGACCTCGGCATGCCTTCCCTTGCGACCCTTGTTCGAAGCCAGTGCCTTATGGAGAGTCGGTCCGAGGGCGCTGGGGCGCTCGCCGGAAAAGTGACCGATAGTGAGTCGGCGCTCGCACTCGGGGGTGCCCGCGTCACGCTGTCATGGCACGAAGAGAGCCTCACGGTTCCAAGGAGGCTAGAGGCAGTGACCGATCAGGCTGGTTGGTATCGTAGCTGCGCTGTGCCCGTTGGGATCCCCATTCTGCTCTCGGTCGACTTCTATGGTCGTCAGGGACGCCGCCGGGAAGTCACGGTCGGAGCGAGTGGGTATCTCGAGGCCAACGCAGAGCTTTTCGCGAGTCGCCCGGTTGAGGTCTCAGGAAGGCTGCTCGACAGGGATTCAGGAGCGCCCGTAGAGGGTGCCGATACCTGGCTCCGGGGCACTAGGTTTCGCATGCTCACGTGGCCCAACGGTGAGTTCTCGTTCGACGACGTGCCCACCGGCACATACATGCTGATGACCGACCATCTGGCGTACGGCACCAAGATGGACACTCTCTTCGTTCCGAACGGGACCGACCTCCGCATAGAAATGATTCTGGATAACCGGCCGATCGAGATCGCCCCGCTTACCGTCGTCACGAGCGCACCGCCCGTCGCGATCGCCCAGCGCAGAGGCGGCATCGTGATCACCAGTGACGCGATCGACAAGGTCCGACAGCGCTCGAGAGACGCATCCGACATCATTCGATCCCTGAACATCCCCGGGATCCTGGTTCGACACCTTACCGGCGGAACCATCTGCGTCGGCTATAGCACCGGACAAGTGATGATGAATCGGGCCGGCTGCGTGGGGATGCTGATCTTCATCAATGATGTGCGGGCGACCGACGCGAACATGGCGCTCAGACTGCCCCCGGATGCGATCGAGCGCATGGTGGTGTACAAGCCGGTGGACGCCGGGACTCTCTTTGGCCTCGGCGCCGCCAACGGCGTCTGGATGATCTACACGCGAGGCAACTGACCCGCAGCGTTCCCCCGGTCAGCACCCTGCCGATCTAGATCCGCTTCACGAACGTCCGACTCCAATGCGCGTAGCGGACCGCCAGCTTCCGATGTGTCCGTTGGGCGAACGGTAACCAGGCAGAAGTGACCTCGGCGTGCGTGTCAGCCCAGGTATCAATCAGATCCGGGCGCATGTGCAGATGCCGGAGGTGATCAAGCCGTTCTGCGAGTACCGCCAAGGCGCTGCCTGGGCCGAGTGCAACTAGGCGCTCGACTAGTCGCTCATCACCTGGCCGTGGTATCGCAGTTAACACGCTCACTGACACCTCGCCACCAAGAGCGTCCGCGATCTGCGTGGCAGCAGGCCTCAGTTTCAAGTCTGTGGACTCGTGGAGCAGACCAAGAATAACTACTGATACGTTGACGGATACTACATCTTGAAGCAGGATAAGCGCCGTTCGTCCTGGGTGCAGATAGGCGGGATGATGGTCGTCTGCCAGAAGCCCGACACGGGCCTGCATCGCCAGGTCATGAACTCGACGGACGGCTTCCACATCCATAGCCGAAAGATCCACCGACCGAGCCGCCTTGCCCACCGATGCGACCATCTGACGTGCCCGCTCAGACATGAGGCTACGGCTTTTCCCACTCGACATCACCGCAACCAGCTCGGTGGTTCTCGAGACGCCCAAGCGTAAACAAAAGGTCGGAGAGTCGATTCAGATACGTCAAGACTTCGGCGCGCACGACATCCGATTCTGCGAGCGTGACCGCCCTTCGCTCAGCTCGTCTGCAGACCGTGCGCGCCACGTGGAGAGCCGCCGCCCCCGTGGTACCACCAGGGAGTACGAACGCCCGGAGCTCCGGAAGCTCCGCATCGGCCTCGTCCATCCACGCTTCCATCTCGGCCGCGCGGGCCACCGGAAGTCGCGGGGGTTCGGGTCGAACCCGGCCCTTCCGGGCTGGAGGCGTCGCGAGGTCCGATCCCAGCGTGAATAGATCATGCTGCAGGAGCTGCAGTCGATCTCGAATCACTTCATCGCTGACCTGGCATACGGCCCACCCGATCGCCGCATTCAACTCATCTACGGTCCCGTAGGCCTCAACCCGTGCGTGATCCTTCCGCACCCGTCCACCGCCAAAGAGCGCAGTTTCGCCATCGTCGCCCGTCCGTGTATAGATCTTCACGCGCGGACGTCAGCGCAGCTTCGTGAGTTTGCGAATGCTCTGAGCCTTTTCCAAAAGGGAGATGGTTTTGTCGGTCTTGTCGGCCTCCGCGGGCATCAGGAGATCCCTGATGTCGAGGAGTACTTCGAGCTGTAGCTGGTCCCGCTGATACTCCCTGTCAAGAGTCGCCATTTGCTCGGAGTTGCTCGCCGTATCGGCTGCGGTGAATGCCTCGCGATACACCTTTTCTAGGCTCTGAAGCACCCGCTCTCGATTTCGCATACATACCTACCCCTTGTTACACCGCGACGAGATGTCGTACCCCGGGACCGGATTCATAGTAGCCACAGACAGCCCCCCGAAGCTCGTCGAGTCTGTCGGCGAAATAATGACCGGTACCCGGAATGCGCACCAGCGTAATGTGGCTGCCGAGAGGAGCCATCGCAGCGGCCACTTGCTCACCCGACCCGAACTCATCGTTCTCTCCCTGTACGACAAGCACCGGTTTTCCTGCATGGGCCAGGTAGTCGAAATCGTACCGGACATCGAGGTCGACCGGGAGCCCCATACCCAGCAAAGCCACGACCCGTGGGTCATCGGCTCCAACAGTGAGCCCGACCATTGATCCGAAGGAAAAGCCACCCATAACCAAGGGCAAATGGGGATACTCCTTCTCCAGCCAGTCGAGCGCAGCAACGGAGTCCTCCTGCTCACCGATTCCCTCGTCATGGCTACCCGTGCTGGTCCCGACCCCGCGGAAGTTGAATCGAAGGGTTATCAAACCAGCATCATTGAAACCCTGAGCGGCACGATACACCGCCTTCGTATGCATCGTCCCGCCATGCAAAGGGTGTGGATGACACACTACGGCCGCGCCCCGAGGGGAACCGGGCGGGACCTTCACGATCGCTTCAAGGTGGCCGTGTGCGACGGGGACTCTCACGGGAGGCACCTGCCTGTTAAGTCGGAAAACCCCGTCGGACGCCGACTTACAGCTATGCCCCACGGAGGAGAGGGAGTTATGTTCAACCCGCGGTCGTGACCGGTCAAGCCACAAGGAGCATTACGATGCACGCCTCCGATGTCACACCAGAGGTCATCGAGCGGGTCAGGCAGTTGTACTGGCACTCCGATGAGAGCGTCAACAAAATCGCGGATGCCTTGGACCTCTCTAAGGGCGCCCTCTATGCGGCGATTCCCCACCTTCCCAGCGGTCTAGGTTGCCCGCTTTGCGGCGATCAGGTCAGCTATCCGAATCGCACGGCTAGAGATCAGGAACAGCTGGATTGTCTGACATGTGATTGGGACGGAAATCCCTATGAGACCTTAAGTTACAAGGCAACACCCGATGAAGTCGATGCCGAGCGCGAGCAGGAAAAACACCCGCCTGTGCCAGCCGCGCAACCAGCCACGGCCGTTGAGGGGGGCCATGAGCCCTCCGGCGTCCACGCGCTTTCTGAATTTCCTCCACCGTTTATCGCTCCGCGGATGAGCACGATCGCAACAGGCGCTCTCGTGGGTGGGGCACTCGGCCTTGTGTTGGTGCTTTGGGCACGACGCCGGTGATACGGGCAGTCACAGAATCCGAGGCTACTCACCGATCGTAGGGACCGTGGTCGTCATGGACGGAGCAGAGAAAAGTGAGAACTGGAAGGTGGCACTTTGACTACTGAGGGATATCCCTCGGATCCGGCTGGGACCGGGAATTCGAGCGGGCTGCCATGTGATATCGCGTCTCGGTTTGCGGATCGTCTCGAGATCACCGCTCCGATCAAGCACAATCCGAAGCTGCAGGCCGTGCTCGACATCGTGAATGCCGATGACGATCTCTACGGGCTCTGGATTGCGGCTAATGTGAACGCAGTGGAGCGGCTCAATATGACCGATCACGGGCCGGTTCATGTCAAGCTTGTCATGAACATGGCTCTGCGCCTGCTCAGACTTCTCATGGATTCGGGAGTGGAGTCGGGTGTCAGCCGGAATTACGGCATGTCGACGCAGGACGCTGAGGTAGTGGTGGCACTGGCGGCGCTGCTGCATGATGTGGGCATCTCGATTCATCGTGCGGATCACGAGTCGTTTTCACTTTTCGTCGCCCAGGGCAAGCTTCAAGAAATCTTACCCGCGGTCTATGACGCCCGTGAGAGCACGATCATTCGGGCAGAGATCCTCCACGCGATCATTGCCCATCGTTCTGGTGGAAGTCCGCTTACGCTGGAGGCCGGTGTGGTGCGCATTGCCGACGCCCTCGACATGGCAAAGGGGCGCTCCCGAATCCCCTTTGAAGCCGGGTCGCTCTCGATCCATTCGGTATCCGCCGCAGCGGTTGAATCCGTGAGCATCGAGAAGGGCGAAGAACTCCCCGTCCGGGTGACTGTGGAGTTGTCGAACTCCGCCGGGCTCTTTCAGCTCGATCAGCTTTTGCGCAACAAGATGGAGGGTAGCGGTCTGGAGAGCCGGATCGAGATTCAGGCGAAGCTGGGTGAAGAAGAGAAGAGATTGCTTACAGACTTCCGGCTTTAGGAGCGACTGGTGGACGTCACTATTTCCTTTCCTCTGGCTTTTCTCGCTGGCATCGTCTCGTTTCTTTCTCCCTGTATTCTTCCGGTTGTCCCGAGTTATCTGGCCTTCGTATCAGGCCTCACGTTCAGCGAACTCAAGGACCAGCCGACGCGGGAAATCCGCCGAACCGCTGTGCTCAATTCCGTGCTGTTCGTAATCGGATTCAGCGTGGTCTTCATGACCATGGGTCTGGCGGTCACCTCGGTCGGAGTAGCGATCTCCTCGGTCCTGCCCTGGGTGAGTCGGATTGGTGGTGCAGTAATGCTTCTTTTTGGACTCCACCTTGCTGGGTTGCTGCGCATCCCTGTCATGATGCGGGAAATGCGACCCGGTTGGATGTCGCGGCCAACAGGTGCAGTCGGTGCGTTCATCGTTGGGATCGCATTTGGAGCGGGGTGGACACCCTGCATTGGCCCCATCCTCGGTTCGATTCTACTCTATGCTAGCCTTGAGGGGACTATGATTCAGGGCACGTTTTTGCTCGGGACCTATGCTTTGGGCTTGGGTATACCGTTCGTCGTGTCGGCCGCAGCGTTGAATTGGTTCCTCGCCGGGAGCAAACGCGCTAGAACGTGGATCCTTCCGCTACAGAAGGTCGCGGGAACCGTGCTTATCTTGATTGGTCTTCTCATGGTAAGTGGCCGTTTTACCACCATGACTGCTTTTTTGGCCGGAATGGGCCAACTCATCAACTTGGATTTATAACATGAGGCTCACTTCTTTCCCGGTTCTGCTCCTCGCTGCTGGACTGGTGATTTCCGGTTGTTCTGAAGAGGCTGGTAAGGACGGCACCAGCGATCTCAGCAGAAGCATGCTGTCGGAGCCGCCCGGTGACGGCCTTTCGACACCCATCGCGAGCGCACCCACCAGCGGGCCGGGCGAAGAGCCCTTGGTCCAGGTGACTTCTCTCGGGATCAATCGAGGATCGCTCGAGGCGCCGGTAAAAGTGGTCGAGATGTCCGACTATGGGTGCGGATATTGCCGGCAGTTTCATCAGGAGACCTTTCCCACCCTCCTTACGGAATTCATCGACAGCGGGATGGTCGAGTGGAAATTCGTACCCTACATAACTGGGATGTTTGGGAACTCACTCCCTGCGACATCGGCGGCCGAGTGCACCTATGTCCAGCAGGAAGCCGCATTTGAGCGGCTAAACTCCCGACTCTGGAACGAGCAGAGTGTCTGGAAGGGCTCCGACGAGCCAGCTGAAGTGATCCGGCCTTGGGTCGAGGAACTTGGTATCGACATGGTGGTTTTCGATGCCTGTATTCAGGGGGACGAGCGGCTTGATCGGATAGCATCAGCTACCACCCTCGCTCGCCAACTCGGGGTTCGGGGCACTCCAACGTTCGTGGTCCTTGGGTATGGGCCACTCCAGGGTGCGCTTCCATTGGAGACCTTCCAAGATCTCTTGGCTGCAGTCCACACCGATCTCACGGGAACCCCAGGTATTCCTGAATAGGGAGGGCTTACTTGATTAGGTCCAAGGGTCGGCCCCCACAGGCTCCTAGTTAAAACCGCCTTGTGGTTCAATTGGCCGGGGTCGGTCCCATTCACTGTATTGTCTTGAACCAGAGGTGCGGTTCTAGTTTACCCACACCGACGGAGCGCCGCCTCGCACGGCTTGGAGACAACCGACAAAAAGCTTAACGCCGGTTATATGAGTTTCAATGGTTGCGCAATCAGGCGACATAGTAAGTCAGGCAAGCCTGGGGTATGTGCCCCAAGGTGAAAACGGAGCCAAATGGTCGAGCGCCTCACGGCGTGCCGGGGGTCGAGAACTCTGAGCAGCAAGCGGATGTCGTTCGCGGCGGCGAAAACCCCGTGCCCCCAATCGTACCTGCGGGCGGGGCTCGGGCATTACTTCGGCCGAGGGTTGATCTGAGTCGGCACTATTTGAGGAGCGGCTGGAGTCGGAGCAGCACCACTTCTCGCGCTAGCTACTGAGTCCTCCGCAATAACCGCGACCGAGGACGCTAGCTGCCGTTGGCCCGCCGGCCGAGGTAGGGCACCGCCTCTATCCTGCCCCTTCATACCCTCTCTTTCGGGGAGACACAGGGAGGATATCCCGTACATGACCGATTGCGGGCGGACAGTACCGCTTGCATATCCCTTGTGTGCAGGGGATCATCTTCAGCCGATTTCTCCCAACACCACTGCTTGGCTACAACGACGCTCATGCCCATCTCAACTCTGACCTGCAAGCCAGCCGCACCCACCCGCACGGTCGCCGTGGTGTTCATGCTGTTCGGCATCCTTGGTTGCGAGGAGCCGGCGGCGGAGTGGACGCTCGGGTCGGTCCCAGTGCCAGTCGTGTTCGCTGCGGGGGTGATCTCCTCGGACGATCGGGACTACGGCATTGCCTTCACTCCGGACGGTGCGGAGGCGTACTTCACGCGCAGGTCTCGTCGCGGCCCCCCGCAGATCTACATGACAACATTCGAAGAGGGAGGGTGGACTGAGCCGGGTCTCGCGCCGTTCGCAACGGATCGTGACGAGGCGCCGTTCATCACGCCGGATGGGAGCTCACTGCTGTTCTCGTCCCGACGGGTTGCCCCCGGCACGTGGGACCGCAGCGAAAACATCTGGAGCATGGTGCGCACTCCCGCGGGGGCGTGGTCTGAACCGGAGCTTCTTCCCGGCTCTGTCAATCAACCGCGTGATGAGACCAACGAGTTCACGACCGGTAACGAGTTGGGACCGATTCTTCTCCCTGACGGATCCCTTCTCTATTCGACCCAGATGGACCCAGAGTGGGGCTCGGACCTGTACGTCGCACACCGGAACGCCGAGGGGGCCTACATCGAGGCGAGACCACTTCGCGTGAATTCCTACGGTGACGAGTCGAATCCCGCCATGTCACCAGACGGTCGCTACCTCGTGTTTCAGGGATACGGATCAGGGGACGCACGGGGAGAGCAGGACCTCTACGTCTCCGAGCGCACCGAGTACGGATGGGGCTACCCACGTCTGCTCCCGGAGCCGATCAACTCCACTCGCAGTGACGGATGGCCCAGCTTCTCCCCCAACGGACGCCATTTCTTTTTTGCCAGCGATCGCGACCGTCGCGGGGGTTACTATGACATCTACTATGTAGACGTCGTGGCTATTGAACTTGGGGTATATCAGTAGGAAGTGATCCCGTCGTAAAGATCGGACGGGTTTTCCTGAGAACCTTGGATTCTACTGAAGGCACCACGGATATTTTGTCTCGAAAGAGGAAGGCCGCCAATCCTTTCGCACGGCGGGTTCTCTGTGATTCACCTGCCGTGATCTCGGCACGAATGATGTTGAGTGTGACCGACTCCAGCCCACCCAAGTGGTAGCGAGCTAGCGGAGCAGGCCCGCTTCGTCGAGAAGCTGTCGCAGCTCCGCCACGCGAGCCGCGTTCACTCCGAAGTCTCCCCTTCCGACGCGGGACGCCGAACGAACGATCAACTCGTGGTCCGGTGCCAGCAACAGCTCCACGTCATCGACAAAACGGAAGACCTTACTACGGACTTCCACGTGCAGGTAGTGTTGGGTTTCGGTGACAATGCGGGAACGCGGAATCGCTTCGGCCGCAGCCCTTAGCTCAGACATCACGTCCCGGCGCAGGACGCTGTCTCTGATCTGCATCCGCTCCGTGCCGTCCGGATAGCCCATCCCGGTATGAACACAGTTTGGCGTGCCCGGGCAAGAGGCGAGATTTTCCGAGCGCTCCCCAAGATTGTCCGGGGGGCCACCCCAACAACTGCTCATGACCAGCATGCATGTGGCCACAATACTGAGGCGAAAAGGTGGACCAACCCAGGCACTCCGCATTGTTTCGACCCTAGCTGCGAATCAACGCGTGTAGATCGCAATCGCGCCGTTCCCAGCAACTGATCCAAACTGGAACTGTGCATCGACGGGACTCAGGATCTCGATTCGGTCGATGACGTTGGGGTCGAGAGTGCGGAGCAGCTCAGCCCCCGATAGCACCACAACATTGTTCAATGCGACCGCCGCAGGCACACAGCCTTCGCCAGCAGATCGACGTGAGACCTCGACACACAGAGTCGGAAGCATCACGCCCGTGATTTGGTCGACCTCATACACCTCACGAATTCGCAGACCAGGAGTGTTCATGCTCCGCAACAAATCCGCAGTGGCGACGACTCGCGGCAGCATAAGTTCTATTTCTTCACGTGAAATGAAGTCGGAACGCTTCGCATCTCCAGCAAGGCTGGTGCGGCCGAAGCGTGTGCGCGCAGTCACCACCAGACCCTCGACCTCAAGAGCCTCAGTGGCCATGCGCACCTCGATATCGACGGTCTCCTGCGAGAAGACCGTTACGGAATCAGTGCGCTCTTCGAAGGCCAAATGGTCTGTCGTTACCAAGTGACGCCCCGGCGGAAGATCATCTAGAACGAACCGACCCGTCAGATCTGAAAGCGTCGAACTCGGCGTTCCCATGACAGCTATGACGGCGCCCGCAACCGGATCACCCGTGATATGGTCACGCACGTAGCCGGCCAGAGTACCCTCGGACGACATCATGAGCACCAGATCTTGAACGGATGCCGTGCCCGGCTCGAGATAGACCTCCAGGCTGACGCCGGAACTCGGTCCGAAGTGCGCCTGAAGCTTCATGTCGACCTGGGGGCGCACCGAGCAAATCCGGAAGTACCCTGCGTCATCGGTACGTACTTCAACCGCCTGCAGTCCCACCACACGCCCCATCGGCTCCGCAACCACGATCGCTCGCGGCATGGGCACACCCGTGAGCGAGTCGGTCACAAAGCCGGCGATGGCGGCATACCCTGGCGCAGGCTGTTCCGCTAGGCACCAGCCAAGGAGCAGGGTCTCATTCGAGGGGATCGAGAGGGTGATGTCGACCGTTTGTCCCGATGAGAAGGTCACCTGGCGAGACTGCGGACTAACTCCGAGCTGCTGGAGTCGATCGTGAAAGAAGGACACCCAATGGGTGCCAGCCGGCACCTCCCCGACTACGAAAGTTCCGTTCGGGTCGGTGTCGCCCAGTGCAGTCGTACCCAGCACCGCGACACGAGCACCTGCAAGCGTGGACATCGACGTCGAATCGAACACGACGCCGCGCACGGTCGCGGTCCCCTGGCCCTGCACCTCTGACAGGGGGGCAAGCGCCAACGTGACCGCAAGCAGAACGAAGCTGGCAACCCGACTAGTAACTCTCTGACTTTCCGACGCTCTCATCATCCTCACACTGGACCCGTGGGCCCCTTTGTCTTTCATCCACCGCCACACCCATCTCCTCTTCATACGACAAGACACCTGGAGGATGACCGGATGCTGACGCGGGACGATCCCCCATCTACTGGGAGCTGGACACTGCGTAGCCCTATCAAGATAGGGAAGTCATGGTGCCCGGAAAGGATTTTTCTTCGACTCAGCCCCAAACGTCAAAAAAGTCGACCGATCCGGATCCGGCCCCGGCACCCTTCCGTGTCAGATATCCAGTGAGCAAAGACCGGCACTCCTCGATAATTACTTCGCGTGAAAGGCGATCTCCGACCGCGTGAAACTCAGTGTCGACCACACCCAACACAGCCCTAAGTCCCAGTCGGACAGCTTGTTGAGGATTGTCATGATCGATCTCTTCGACTTTTTGTATCAAGAGTTCACCCAGCCCCACCAGGAGTTCGGACTGAAAGTGCTCGAAGGCGCGCCCCTGAGCGCTTCCTGCCCGATCGAGCGCCTTCAGGTAAGCAGAGCGCGATCTCTGGGCATCGATAAGCAGGCCGACCGCTCCCTCGACAATCTCTGAGAGGTCGAAACCACTCCAGTCCCGCGAGGTGATCGCCTGATTCCAACGCTCGAGCGCTTCGGTCCACACACGCTCGCCCAGGTAGTCCAGTAGATCATCCTTTCCTTTGAAACGGGCATAGAAGGATCCAACGGAAGAGTCAGCCTTTGCGACGACCTTGTGGACCGTGAGGCCATCGGGACCCTCTGTCGCGAGGAGTTCGAGAGAGGCGGCGACAATACGCTCAAGGGTCCGCTGAGACCTAGACTGCTTCGGCAGGTTGATCCGTGCGGGCCTTGGTGCGTTCAGCATTTCTGTGCCATTTAGCAGAAACGAGACTAGAAGTATGGTTCCAGAATAGGTACAAGCTTGAGGCGGTGCAACGTATTGATCTTATCAGCACCAACTCACCAACCCCGTGTCGAGACGCACCGTCCTTACATGCACGGATGTGAGGCTGATTTTGCGCCGGATCCGCAACTCGGCCTCCTCTCTTGCCCCGTACCGCAACATCTCAACTGTCACCGGGGGCCGAACGCCGCCCAAGGAGGCCGCTCGTATGCCCGGATCTGGCTCATGGCTGCAGCAAAGTACAAACACACCTCCGCGGACCAGCCGGAGACCTCCGGCTGATCGCGATTCTTGCCCCGGCTGCCGACATCATGGTGGGCTCCCGTGGCACGACAGCCCGGCCACCTCGGATCTCACGGCAGTATTGCGTCCCCCCCAGCTCAATCTCGTCGTTGATTTGCGGGTGGGGAGATAGTGGTAACTCCCAAAGGGCTCCCCCAGGTATGCGGTCGCCCCAACAGCGCCCGCATCTTGAGGTTCATATTCCACTGATGGGCTCTCGTGCTGCCGCCTCTTTCAGGGCTCGTCCTCAGTCCAGCCGTGTTGCTCGACGAGCGTTCTCGGCCTGCCTTCCGAGACGTCTTCAGTCACATCGCCCAGGCCTTGAGTGATATCGCGGTCGCGGTCGCGGTCACGAAAATGAGCCTAAGCCCCTTAGACCTGGACGGCGGTGACTTGGCAGAGGTGCAGAGCCTGCGAGTTCTTGGTGCCGAGCTGAACGCACTGACCCTCGACCCGGAGGCGCGATTGATTCGAGCTGACGCTCGTCGTGCCCAATGGGCGAAGCTGTTTCGTGGCCTTCCGGAGGAAAGACAACTCGAAGTCCGCTCCGCACTCCTTGGGCTGGCCATCGGATTTCACGGTGTTCTCCAACGAGAAGGGACCACAAAGCGTCGTGACCGGCTTTCACTGGGTCGAGCGGCCATATCCTCATCGTGGCCCGGCCCTATCGCCGGTGCCCGCCCGGTTGGCTGCCCGGAGGCACGCCGAAGCCTGGAAGCAGGCGCATGGCAAGGGCCCCGCGGTCTGGAGCATTCTCTCCAAGGGCGAGCGAGGCTCACGGCCTGCAGATCGCTCACCTAGTTGACACTCATCTTCTGCGGGATCTTATTTATGCCCCACCGTGAGTATCGGTGTCTGATCCGGCGTAGCTCAGTTGGTAGAGCAGCTGACTGTTAATCAGCGGGTCACAGGTTCGAGTCCTGTCGCCGGAGTAATGAGAAAACCTAGGCCCTGCAACCTTTTCTGGGTTGTGGGGCTTTGTGTTGCCCAGCGACTGGGCAGTGCTGGGACTCACTCTGGGACTCACACGGACAAGAAAAGTGGTGGATATCACGCCCCCCCCCCGTCTTTGCCGGACGCCAGGGCCATACTGGTACAAGTCGGCAAACATCGACCGCAACGCACGTTTTCCGGTAGCCGGACCCCCAGTGGGGTACCCCCCCCTATTAGACCGCCACTGACCCAGAACCTATAAACAGTGTTCTGCGCGTCCTGAGTTGCGGGCCTGAGTGGGGCAGGGGCAGAATGAGGGCATGAAGAAAGTCCTGCTGATCGCGATCTCTACGATGGTAGGGTACACGCCATA